>CAYFVX010000217.1:0-6913 GCA_964346425.1 uncultured Chloroflexaceae bacterium
CTGGCCTGTGCCGCTTCCAGCATTTTCTGCGCTTCAACTGCATCAAACGCTGTGGGCTTTTCACATAGCACGTGTTTGCCAGCCGCCAGTGCAGCCAGCGTCATTTCACAATGGAGCACAGGCGGAGTAACGATACTGACCACTGCGACATCAGGTCGCTCAAGCAATGTCTGCCAGTTGCCTGTCGCAAAGGGTATATCCAGCTCTGCGGCAATCCGTTGCGTCTTCTTTGTCTGGCTGCCAGCCAGTGCAACGACCTCGAGACCAGCCGCGCGGAATGCAGGAACCTGCACCCGTGCGCCCCATCCTGTGCCAATAATACCAACTCCTGTTGTTTCCATGCGCTCCTCCTTCAAGCTTCATAAAGAACTACTATCTTGTTCTGCGCTCTCTTCGACAAGGGTGCGGCGGCGGCGGACGTTTTTGCGGCTCCGCCGCGGAGGTCGAGTTTCTGGGACATGTGCTCGTTAATATTTCGGCACCGAGGGGTCTACTTCGTCTGACCAGCGCAAGACCCCGCCAACCAGATTTTTCACCCGCTCAAACCCGGCTCCTCTCAGCAGATTGACCGCCTGCGCACTGCGTTGCCCGGAGCGACAGTATATCACGATATCCCGTTCACGGTCTAGCTCTTCGATGTGGCTGGACAACATGTTCACCGGAATCAGCCGATCAGTCTGCGGAACACTGGCAATATAGGTCTCATACGGGTTGCGCACATCCAGCAAATAGGGACGCTCTGCTGTCTGCTCCAGCAACGTTGCCAGACGACGCGGCGTTATCTCATACTGGCTCTCCAGCAATTCACTGTCTGGATCTATCCCGCAAAACTGCTCATAATCAATCAACTCGGTCACGGTTGGTTGCTCGCCACAGAGCGGGCAGGATGCATCGCGCCGCAGTTTCATCTTGCGAAACTGCATATCCAGCGCATCATACAACAGCAGTTGCCCGATGAGTGGATTGCCGATACCGGTCAACAGCTTGACCACTTCCGTTGCCTGGATCGTGCCGATAACGCCCGGTACAATTCCCAGCACACCGGCATCGGAGCACGAGGGCACCAGACCCGGTGGTGGTGGCTCAGGATAGAGGCACCGGTAGCACGGGCCACCCGCCGCGGGATGAAAGACGGTACACTGCCCTTCAAATCCATAAATACTGCCATAGACGTTTGGCTTGCCTAGCATCACACAGGCATCATTCGTCAGGTAGCGGGTGGGAAAATTGTCCGTGGCATCCACCACTACATCATACGGCTGCATGATATCCTGGGCATTTTCGGAAGAGAGGCGGGTTTCGTAGGTGGTTATCGTTATCAGTGGGTTAAGGTCCTGCAAGCGTGCTGCGGCTGAACTGGTCTTGGCAACCCCGACCGTACTGGTGCCATGCACAATCTGGCGTTGCAAATTGCTCTCATCTACTGCATCAAAATCAACCAGCCCGATATGCCCAACGCCAGCCGCTGCCAGATAGAGCAGTAGTGGTGATCCAAGCCCACCGGTGCCAATAATCAAGACACTGCCCTGCTTCAACCGTTTTTGCCCCTCAATCCCCATCTGCGGTAGAATGAGGTGGCGGCTATATCGCTGAATCTCCTCATGCGTGAGGGTTGTCTCCATGCGCTACCCCCCTCCCGCAATCGCCGGGATAATACTCACCGTTTCGCCACTCCTGAGCATCGTTTCTTCTCCATCGAGATAGCGAATATCCTCATCGCCCACATACACATTCACAAAGTTGCGCAGTTTCCCCTGCTCGGTATACATATGTTTTTTCAACTCAGGATAGTGCTCAACCAGGCCATTGAGCACGCCGCCAACGGTTTCGGCTTCCAGTTCCATACTGGCGTTGTTCTGGGTGTATTGACGCAATGCGGTTGGAATAGTCACTGTCACTGCCATAGTTTTTTCCTTTCATCGAGTATCCTGGGTGCGTGAGAGAACCAGGTTCCCTCTTTGCATCTCTGCATCTCTGCGCCTCTGCGCCTCTGCGTTGAAAAAGTGATCAGGCGAACAGGTATCCCTCTCCACTCTCGCCTATCCCTCTCCACTTACCACAAGTTCTTCTTGCTCAAACCGGCTCCCCTCATCTAGCAGCAACCAGCTCATCAGATCGGCCGCTTTTCCCTGGCGGACGCTCTGAATAACAAAGGCAAAGGAGGGACCACCACCTACTCCCTGCGCCCCAACCAGGTCGCGACCAGAAGGTTCTGGCGGATGGTCCGGATGCGAATGGTAGCACCCGATAATATCCAGCCCGGCTGCACGTGCCTCGCGGTCTGCCCGCAGATAATCACGTGGGTCGAGATAGAAGCGGTCGTGCCGCGACTCGCTATCATCTTGCGCAGAAAGCGTCACCTGTCCTTCCCATCGGTTTTCGACCGGGTACACCTGTGCCACAACCTTGTCCGTTCCCGCAAGATGTCCAAGCAACAGGCCGACACACTCATCAGGATAGGTTTCCTCGGCATGCGCAGCAATCTGAGCAACCGTTTGTGTGGTCAATTTAATCATAGCGGTCCGTTATTTCTTGCAAACAGGTGATAATATCGGCTGGCTCCAGACGCCGCGTATAATCTGCATCCACAAATGCCAGTTGGATAATGCCACGCTGGTCAACCACAAAGGTAGCTGGCATTGGCAGTTCCCAGGAATCATCGCCATTGTAAGACGGCAACGGTTTGCCCATCTCTTCCTGAATAGCCCGTGTTGCATCGGGGACTTTGAACACCAGTCCATACTGCCGTGCCACCTGGTTGCCTGCATCGCTCAGCACTGCATAGGTCAGTTCCTTTTTTTCTTTTGTCGTCAGCGAATTATCTGGTGTCTGCGGAGAAAGAGCTACCAGCGATGCCCCAAGCGTGTGAATCTGTGGCAAAACTTTCTGGTAGGCACGCAAATGCAGATTGCAGAAAGGACACCAGTCCCCGCGGTAAAACGTGATAACCACCGGTCCCTGCTGCAGCAGGTGCGAGAGCGAAACATGCTCGCCCGTCGCATCGGGCAGGGTAAAATCCGGTGCCTGCATGCCCTCTTTCAATCCATGCTCTGCTATCCCCGACTGTACCAGCGCAGCCGTATCATCGTGCAACTGCTGCAAGACCTGCGGATCCATCTGGTCTGCTGCCTGTGCTTGCAACTCTGCAAGCTCCTGTTGCAAGTCGGGTATCTGTCCAAACTGTGTAACTGACATAAAACATCCTGTTCTGCGTGTGTACTTATACCCGCTACTCCATCTCCTCTTCCCAGAATGTCTCGCTTAAATAGCGAGCCGCACTATCACACAGAATAGTCACGATGACTCCCTCATCCATATCCCGTGCCACATGCAGCGCGGCCGCAACATTCGCCGCTGCCGAAATCCCCACCATCAACCCTTCGCGCCGCGCCAGTCTGCGAGCCATAGCATATGCATCCTCGCTGCTAATCTCAATCACGCTATCTGGCACCGAGGCGTCATAGATGCCCGGTACCAGCACCGTGCTGGACATATGCTTGACGCCTTCCAGCCCATGGTAGGGGCTATCAGGCTGCACCGCAATCAGCTTGATGTCCGAGCGAAATTCACGCAAACTGCGCGAGATGCCCATAAATGTCCCGCTGGTGCCCAGCGCAGCCACAAAGTGCGTTATGCTGCCCTTCGTCTGATGCCAGATTTCGGGACCGGTCGTTTCGTAGTGTGCCAGTGGATTGGCGGCGTTGTTATATTGGTCGGGGTAAAAATAGTGGTCAGGTTCCCGTTCAACCATCTCACGCACCGTCAGGATAGCGCGGTCCATCCCTTCAGCCGGATCCGTCAAGATAAGCTCGGCTCCCAGCGCACGCAGGATACGCTTGCGTTCCATACTGGCATTGGCTGGCATCACCAGGGTGACGCCATAGCCGCGGGCCGCTCCTAGCGTTGCATAGGCAATCCCCGTATTGCCGCTTGTTGCATCGGCAATACGCATGCCGGGGCCAAGCAAGCCGCGCCGCTCACCATCCAGTATCATCCACAGGGCCGGTCGGTCCTTCACAGAACCACCGGGGTTATACCATTCGGCTTTTGCATAGACCTCAACTCCGGCTGGCAATGAAGGCTCTATCCGATTCAGATGGATCAGCGGGGTATTGCCCACCAATTCCAGTACCCGATGCCGTTCATCAAAACAATAGGTGTTCAAACGAGTACGTATCATGCCACACAGACTTTCATATCGAGGGTATATCTACCAGAATGTTGCCATCTTCAACCGATACCGCATAGGTCGCCACCGGTTTATGTGCTGGCAATGTTCGCGGACGACCACTTTCGAGTTCAAACAACGAGCCGTGACGCGGGCATTCTACCCAAAGCTCATCTTCATCAAGCTCACCCGCCCCAAGTGACGCATCAGCATGCGAGCAGGTATCATCTAGCGCATAGAACGTATCGCCAACGTGGAATACGGCAATCTTGTATCCCTGAACCTGAAACGTAGCCCCGCTCCCATCCGGCACATCTGCAACTTTCGCAACATGAACCCGAGCCATACAACAATCTCCTCTCTTTTCTCAGTGGGTAGTGGATAATACCTTTCAAATAACGTGTCGTAGTTGCGGCTGCAAGCCGCAGAAATGCGCCTGCTACGCAACCTTCTATCTGTCTGTGTGGTGTTTTTGCCGACGAAGTCGGCAAAAACACCACACAGACAATGGTTTCTGGGGACGTCGTCCGTCAGTGGGAGTCCCATACGCATGAAGCTAACGCATATTTCCCATTGGGGCGCAGCCCCAAACCCCTTTTTGTTCTGGTTTTTTTGCGGATTCGCCGCAAAAAAACCAGAACAAAAGCATGTTTCGGGGGGTTGCAACCCCCAATCCCCCGCTTTGCAAAGCGGCAAACCGCTTAGCTTAATGCGCATGCGTCGTCCGTCAGTGGGAGTCCCCTGTGGGTGCGTGAGGGAACCTGGTTCCCTCACACTCCCCCACAAACAGCAAAGACGCAAAGGCGCAAAGAGGTTCTGTGGTTTCTTTGCGGCTTTGCGCCCTTGCACGAACCCTATTCAACTGAGCGACTACTTAGCCAACGGACCCTTCCATCTCCAACTGTATCAAGCGGTTCAATTCGATGGCATACTCCATCGGCAATTCACGCGTAAACGGCTCCATAAAACCAAGCACAATCATCGAGAGGGCATCACTCTCTGGCAACCCACGGCTCATGAGATAGAACAACTGCTCCTCGCCAATGCGCCCCACGGTTGCCTCGTGTGCCAGCGTTGTGCGGTCTTCACCAACTTCGATGTACGGAATGGTGTCGCTGGCGGAAAACTCATCCAGAATCAGCGCATCACAGTTGATATTGAGCTTCGAGTTATACGCGCCCGGCTCAACCTTTGCCAGTCCACGATAGGTAGTCTTGCCGCCATCCTTACTGACTGACTTGTTGGTAATCTGGCTAGTGGTATCTGGCGCGACATGCACCATTTTGGCACCGGCATCCTGATGCTGACCTTTGCCCGCATACGCCACGCTCAAGACCTCACCGCGTGCGCCACGCCCCATCAAATAGACGGAAGGATACTTCATGGTCAGGCGGCTACCAATATTGCCATCCACCCACTCCATTGAAGCTTCTTCATAGGCAACGGCCCGCTTGGTTACCAGGTTGTAGATGTTGTTTGCCCAGTTCTGGATGGTGGTATAGCGGAACTTGCCTCCCTTCTTGATGATGATCTCCACTACCGCCGAATGGAGCGAATTGGTCGTGTAGATGGGGGCGGTACAGCCCTCAATGTAGTGCGCTTCTGCCCCTTCATCCAAAATAATCAGTGTGCGCTCAAACTGCCCCATCCGCTCCGCGTTAATACGGAAATATGCCTGCAACGGTATTTCCACTTTCACGCCGGGCGGTACGTAGATAAACGACCCACCGGACCAGACGGCCGTATTGAGGGCTGCATACTTGTTATCGGCCGATGGTACCACGGTCCCAAAGTATTGTTTATAAATATCCGGATGTTCTTTCAAACCCGTATCGGTATCCAGGAACACCACACCCTGTTTTGCCCATTCTTCGCGGAGCGAGTGGTAGACAACCTCAGACTCATACTGCGCTCCGACCCCAGCCAGGAATTTTCGCTCTGCTTCCGGAATGCCAAGTTTTTCAAAGGTATCTTTAATTTCTTGTGGCACCGCGTCCCAATCATTCTGCGGACGTTCATCGGCGCGGACAAAGTAGTGTATCTGGTCATAATCCAGCCCCGCCAGGTCCGGGTTTGCCCAGGTACCCATTAGCGGTACGGGCCGCTCCTGGAAAATTTTGAGTGCTTTCAATCTGCGCTTGAGCATCCACTCTGGCTCATCTTTCATCGCAGAGATTTCGCGCACTAAGCCTTCATTTAACCCTACCGGGGCTTTATAGATATATCGTTCTTCCTGTCGAAATCCATATTTAGAATAATCAAACTGAAGGTTTTCTGCTGCTGACATCGCCTGTTCCTTCCTAATCTACACCTCAAAAAAAGTTTTTTTTGTTGGGTGCTGGCGGCTACACCGCCAGCACCCAACGGTTTTTTATAGTATTGCGGGGCTTACCCCCTCAGTGGGATTCACTTGCGGGGGTGTGTGGGAACCTGGTTCCCATGCGCATGAAGCTAACGCTTATTTCCCATTGGGGCGCAGCCCCAAACCCCTTTGTGTTTTGGTTTTTCCGTATGGGCAAAACTCTCGTGCAAAAATCATCGCTGATAGGTGTTTTCCCTGGTGCAAAGCACCAGACCTGTTTGTTGTGGTATTTTTTCGACTTCGTCGAAAAAATACCACAACAAAGGGGTTTTCTGGAGGACTTCGTCCCCCAGGCCCCCATTTTGTACGCGACTTTTGCGCATACGGAGGTTTTTTTGCGGCTTCGCCGCAAAAAAACCAAAACACAAAGCATTTTTCGGGGG
>CAYFVX010000218.1:0-6892 GCA_964346425.1 uncultured Chloroflexaceae bacterium
GCTCCCCTGGGTCAACTGCGTTGAGGATACTCCACGATATTCTGTGGTGCTACCACCATCCTTTTTGTTCTCTTTTTTTGCGGCGTAGGCCACAAAAAAAGAGAACAAAAAGGGGCCTGTGCGTCGGTCAACCCTCATCTGGTGGCATGATAGGCTGCTCCGGCGGTGTTTCTACCGGTTGCTCTGGCGGCGGTTGTTGTGGCACTGGTTGTGGCTCTGGCGTTGGCAAGGGTTGCGGAGCGGCTGGCTCTTCCGCTGGCGGATTTGCCGGTTGGTCTTCCGCTGGCGGATTTGCCGGTTGGTCTTCCGCTGGCGGATTTGCCGGTGGCTGGCCCTCCGGGTTGGTGAATGTTGGCATAAATGGCTGAGTACTCGGAGTAGGTACAGTCGTCGGCGTCGGCCAGGGCTTGCCATCCGGTCCCAGATCCGCCGGGTTCATCTCGTAGATGTTCGGCCAGGGTTGAAACTTTGTAACAAACTCGGCCTCGCGTATGACCTCGCCGTCTTTTTCGACAATACGGGTAAAGAAAATATCCATCCCTCCCCGCGCGGTATCACTGCGATAGCGTGTACCCGGCGCAATATCAGGGTTGGGGACATATTTTGGCTGGGTCGGGGCTGGCTTCCGGTTGGTAATCTCTGGCCCTTCCAGAAAAATTTCGCGCCCATCGTAGGTACCATAAATACCGATTTCGGCGAGTGCCTGTGCTTCATTCACATGCGTCTGCAAGAGCAACCAGTTTTCGGTATCATTCACAAAGCGCAGGTCCGGTCCACCGGGACCGGTATAAATCGTTGCATCCATCCCTGGCCCATCACCATAGGGACCATAGCCATAGGCATCATACCAGCTAATGTAAAACGCATGCCCCCAGCGTTCTTTGATGGGGAGGCCAGCCCAGAAAACGGCACGAAACAGCGTGGTTGAATCCTGGCAAATACCCCCACCCCACTCCAACTGGGTGCGGTCTTCAACAATAGCATAGCCCTCAACAAAACCTTTGTCTGCGGTGATAGACCCAATCGCTTGATTAAAGGAGAACTCTTCGCCGGGCGCAATGAGCAAACCATGGAGCAAATTCATCCCCGCCTTGATATTGGTAATACGATACGGCTCCGAACCGGTAAAATCGCTCCGCCCGACGGCGAGCAAAACCTCGAGACCAAGGTCATCAATATTTTCTTCGGTGACCAGCGGTGGGGCTTCGCGGAAGGGAAGCTGCACGGTGCGTTCGGAAGAAAAAGCCGTTTCGATAATCAGCTCTTCTGCCTTTGCTTCGTCCACACGTACCCCCGGCTCACCCATCTCGATAATCTTTATATCGCCCCCATTCCAGTCAAGCCGCGGATATACCCGGCCGGTCGCGGTCGCATCAGCGATTTCCTCCAATTTTTTCTGGATCAAGAAACGGTCCAGCGTCACGACCAGACGATCCCCTTCGTCATCCTTGCCAGCCTGCCGCTCAATACGTGCCATGCGCGACAGGTCTTGCACACTCAATTCCCAGGTTTGCCCATCTGCTTCCAGCGTTAGCGGAGCTTGCAGGAGTGTATCAATGGCTTGCTGTGCTCGCTGTGTGTCTTCAGTCTCCAGCAATGGCAAGAGCAACCGTGTCCGTATCGGTACGGTCTGGGGTTCCAGTGTTTGCAGCGCAGCAGTCAGTTCTGTAACCATATCGTTGACTTCGACCTGACGACCTGGCTGTGCTGTTACCTGCTCGGTTTGTGCGTTGTTCAACAGCACCTGGGCGTCTGTCGCCGGGCGGTCAATTTCGGTGGCAAGTTCCTCGACGTAATTGCCGATAGCTTGCTGATCTATTGTCACACGCAACGGGATGTTATAGCCAAACAGGTAGACCGCCGCTATCTGACGCAGACTTGTCAAGCCGTTAGCCTGACGCCCCGTCTGGAATGCAGACTGAACTGCATCATCAAAGTGTACATTGACGCCCAGTTCCTGCAAATCAGGTGTCCAGACGTTATCGCCATACGTCAGTTTGACCGGCTGGTTGAGAAAATCAGCAAATTGTTCTTGCAGTGCTTCTTTTGTCTGTTCCTGGCTCAATTCACCAACATGAATGCCCTGGATAGAGATATTGGGATAGATATGTTCTGCGAATGACGATTTGAACTGATGCAGTGCGAGGGTCATCGCAAGGACCAGAACCAGAAGCACCCCACCAGCAATCTGTAGCATAAGCAACTTGCGCCCACTCAGCAAGCCATTCGGTGGACCAGGGGGCATTGTGAAACTATCGCCAACGTTGTCGGGTCGCGGCGGATCTTCAGTCCACTCGATTGTGTCCGTAGCCTGCACCGTCTGCCACTCTTTTCTTTCCTTTTTTCCTCCAGGTTGCTGAAATCCTTCTAGCGTCACCCGGCCCTCCTGTTATGCCTGCAACTTCCAAAACACTGTACGTAATAATAGATGATACTTTTAAATGGAACTCTTGTCAATAAAAAATTTATGACAAATGACAGTATAAAATACAATAAGGTGAAAATCCACACAGATACCGAGAGCCACGTCTTTGCAGTCGGGTTTATGGCGTTTGGAGGGTTTGCGGCTTCCGCCACAAACCTTACCATCAGAGAAACGTGGTATGATGGGGTATCATAACCAGTGACGCGTGACGCGTGATACGTGATGATCGCCGGCAATGCGTTTTATCGTACCAGTTCTCTTACCTATTCACCCGAACATGGAGTATCACAATGCAAACCACCACCAGCGAGTAATAGCTCCGTTCTTATGGTCCACTATCCACCGTCCACGGTCCACTCTACACGAAGGAGATGTTCCATGCACAAACCGCTCTGGCATACACAAGAAGGTGACAGCCTCCCGATTGTTGGCGTAGCTATCCACCACGGGCATGCGGTGCGCGATGAGGTGCTCCAGGCTGTTGCGCTGGATGAAGCTACGCGACTACGGGAGGAAGACCCCTACACCGGCCTCTGGGCCCAGATTGCCGAAACATGGGTGATTGCCAATCGCTCCCGCTTCGAGGTAGACCTGAACCGCCCACGTGAACGCGCCGTCTACCGCACACCCGAAGAAGCATGGGGATTGCAGGTCTGGCAGTCCACACCTTCTGAGGCTATGATTGCCCGTTCTCTGGCAATCTACGATGATTTTTACGCGACTATAGAAATGCTTTTCAAACGAATGGAACAACGTTTTGGCCGGTTTGTTGTGCTAGATATCCATAGCTACTGTCATCGGCGCGATGGGCCAGATGCACCACCAGCCGATCCGCAGGCAAACCCGGCCGTCAATCTGGGGACCGGCACCCTCGACCGCACTTTCTGGGCACCAGTCATCGAAAACTTTTTGCGCGACATGGGGAAGTGTGAGGTAGCGGGACATCCGCTGGATGTCCGCGAGAATGTTAAATTTCGTGGTGGCTATTTTGCCACCTGGAGCCATACAACATTCCCGCAGACCGCCTGTGTCCTCTCTATCGAGTTCAAAAAATTCTTCATGGATGAATGGAGTGGAGAGCCGAACATGGAACGCATAGAAAGCAGCAAACAGGCACTCCAGGCAACGCTACCGGGGCTTCTGGAAGGATTGCGTTGTGTCCAGTGAACCTATCTCCGCAGAGCTTATCGAAACAGTCTGTACCCGCCTGAACCAGAACAAACGGGTGCGCCGCAGTCTGCCGGATGGTGGTCGGTTGCATATTGACCGCCAGGTGCCTTTTCTGTGTATCTATCGTCGGCCATACCGCACGTGGGATGAGGGCACCGAGCGGCTGGTTATGGGCGAGGCTTCCTATGTGATAGCCTGCAGCAACCGTCAGCATCACCGCAATCTTGCCAGGCTGGTGACGCGCATTATGCAAACGCTTGCGGAAGAGTTCGGGGCATTTTTGCTGGTCGAACTATGGGCTGCCCCCCATATCCAGAGCGAGACGACTGAAACACTCTTCCAACCAGCTTTTCGCATTCTCTCCTATCCGCAAACCAACGACCCGCTTACTCGCACGTTGACACGACTGGAAAGCAGCCTGAAAAAGATGCATATCGCTGGACAGCATGCCAGCGTCGAAAGCATTGCAACGAGCAAACTTACCCCCCACGGTCTGGGACAACTGGTCTCCAATACTGATGCCCGCAAGGTGGAATGTCGCATGATTGGGCTGGAAGTGAAGCCCATCTACCGTGATGAACAAGAAAAGACGCTCTATCCTATTGTGCTGCAAAATATGCAGCAGAGTATAGCCCGTTCTTTAAAGCAAACATTTTATACCTTTGTCCGCACCAATACCTCCCATCGGCCCACCCACTACCATGCACTGGGACGGCAGGCTCTGGTCAAGGCAGTATGGGAGGTCGATCGTCAGCTTGCCGATATCAGCAACTCTTTCGATTTTCTCTTGATGGTGACACCGACCAACGCTGATGCTGCCTGGTCTGGTTTCAAACGGGCCAACTTCAAACAAGAACCCACCTTTCGCTACCGCCCCCTGCCGGTTGACCCGGTGCTGCTCAAGCGAAGCCTGTATGATATTCGGATTGAACGGGTGGAAGACCCGACGCTTGCACAGTTGTTTTATGAAAAACAGCAGGAGCTTGACCAGCAAATCAGCATGCTGCTGGACCGCAATACCCCACGCTTCTTGTACGGAAGTTTGCACATCTTCGGCAAGGTAGACGAGGAGTTGTTGCACACGGCCAGAGACCTGTTACATCGGCTCCCGCCACGCAGCCGCGACGATTCCCAGGAAGGCTACCTGGACGCAAAAGCCTTCGCCGAACGTGCCAACCGTGAAATAGACCATTATCGTCAGTCCTACCCTGCGCTCTCAGCACAAGTATTTATTCGCGACGACATCAATGCTGGTCTGATGGTCTCGCATGGCGATTTGCTCATTGGAAGGCAAACCCGCATCCCGTCCAGACGTGCCGAACCACTGCTGCACCATGAGCTTGGGACGCATATGCTCACCTATTTCAATGGGTTGGCCCAACCATTGCAACAACTGCATGCCGGGCTGGCAGGTTACGAGGAATTACAAGAAGGGTTAGCAGTGCTGGCCGAACATCTGGGAGGCAATCTCAGCCGTCCCCGTATGCGTTTGCTGGCGGGGCGTGTTGTTGCTGCTCATATGCTGACAGATGGGGCATCATTCAGTGAAACGTTTGCGAGCCTCACCAATACCTACCAGTTTGACCAGCGTACTGCTTTTACCATAACTATGCGTATTTATCGCGGGGGGGGGTTGACCAAGGACGCCGTCTATTTGCGTGGCCTGTTGCGCGTGCTGGACTATCTGAAAAATGGCGGTGAACTGGCCCCCCTCTTTGTGGGCAAAATTGCTGCTGCACATATCCCCATCATTCGTGAGCTGCAATGGCGCAATGTGTTGAAGCCGGCCCCGCTGCAACCACGCTATATGCAAGCTCCACAAACTACCAACCGCCTGGAAACTTTACGCCAGGGATGTACCGTGTTGGACCTGGTCAAGACATTACGGTAAGTAGACAACAGCGACAAACATGCTACCATGCATAGGGTCAACAGGCGATGCCCGCTCAATGGGAGTAGCCAGAGGGAGGGAGTGCGCGGGAGAGGAACGTCGTCTATCAAACCAGAGGAAAGGTTCCAACACATGAGAATCGGGTTCGTTGTCAATGACATTATGACCGAAGAAGTAACCTATACCACTATACGCCTGGCAATGGAAGCTATCAACCAGGGGCATGAAGCATGGTTGATTGGAGTAGGTGATCTGGCATATGATTCTGATGAGAAAGTTCGAGCGCGTGCCCGTACTGTCCAGATGAAACATTACAAATCGAACGAGACGTTTTTGAACGATTTGAAAGGCAAAAAAGCCAAACTTGAACGTATCACCGTTGACGATCTGGATATTTTGATGCTCCGCAACGATCCTGCTGCCGATGCTATCCAACGCCCCTGGGCACAATCAGCCGGCATTATTTTCGGGCGGATTGCTATGCGGCATGGCGTGGTGGTGCTGAACGACCCGAATGGCCTTTCCAAAGCGATGAACAAAATGTATTTTCAGACGTTCCCGGAAGAGGTACGACCACGCACTATCATTACCCGCGACCGTGATGAAATCAAACAGTTTGCGAAAGAGCAAGGCGACACGATTGTGCTCAAGCCGCTGCAAGGTTCAGGCGGACAAAGTGTGTTTATGGTGCGCACGGATGACCTGCCCAACCTCAACCAGATGATAGATGCAATTAGCCGCGATGGATATGTTATTGCGCAGGAATATCTGCCGGCGGCCGCCGAGGGTGACACCCGCCTCTTTCTGATGAATGGTGCGCCATTGCGCTATAAAGGCAAGTATGCCGCCTTCCGCCGCATCCGTTCCGGCGAGGATATGCGCAGCAACCTGCACGCCGGCGGTAAGATGCGTGCGGCTACCATAGATGACACGGCCCTACGTGTCGCCGATATTGTGCGTCCCAAACTGGTGCAGGATGGGATGTTTCTGGTGGGACTGGATATTGTCGGTGATAAGCTGATGGAGATCAATGTCTTCAGCCCTGGTGGACTGGGCAGTGCGCAAAAGTTCGAGGGCGTTGCCTTCACGCAAGCGGTTATCCAGGCACTTGAGCGTAAGGTGCGGATGATGGGCTACTACAAGCGCAATTTCGATAATCTGGAAATGGCGACGCTGTAGGGAAGCGATGGAGCGATGGAGCGTTCCAACGCTTCAACGTTCCAACGTTCCAACGCCTCAACGCTTCAACGCTCCAATGCCTCAACGCTCCAACGTTCCAACGCTTCAACGCCTCAACGCTTCAACGCTCCAACGCTTCCACGCTCCAACGCTTCCACGTTCCAACGCTTCCACGTTCCAACGTTCCAACGCCTCAACGCTTCAACGCTCCAATGCCTCAACGCTCC
>CAYFVX010000219.1:0-6889 GCA_964346425.1 uncultured Chloroflexaceae bacterium
ATAATTGCCCAATTGCCCGTAACAGCAAGCGGGTGCTCAAACCGCGCCAAAAGCAAACCACCCGCCGTGCGCCCCGCCCCCCCTTCTTTTTCCAGTTGGGTGTTGGACCCGCCAGCATTCACCATCGGCTCAATCGTAAACACCATGCCTGCCATAAGTTTTTTACCTTTATTGCGTTCGCCATGATGGAGCACCGTGGGCTCCTCGTGCAGATCACGCCCGACACCATGCCCGGTATATTCTCGTACCACACTGAACCCCTGCGACTTGACGTATTCTTCAATAACTGCGCCAATATCGCCCAATCGTTTGCCCACATGCGATTCTTCGATACCGAGGTAGAGACAGCGTTCGGTGACTTCCAGCAATTTCTGCGTTATCTCATCTACCTCGCCGACCGGAAAGGTGACGCAAGAATCGCCTACCCATCCCTGGTAACGTACACCAATGTCAATCCCAATGATATCCCCCTCCTGCAATGCCTGCTGCTGATTGGGAATACCGTGGCAGATAACATCATTCACTGAGACGCAGATGGTTCCCGGGAAAGGCTTCCGTGCTACCTGGTTGCGTTTGGGGCGGCTTATTTCGCCGTAGCCTTTATACACCGGCTCGGCATCGCGGCTGCGGATATACTCTTCCGCGATGCGATCAAGCTCGCTCGTCGTCACGCCGGGCCGCACATGTTCCCGCAAAACGTCAAACGTATCGGCCACGATGCTACCGGCCAGACGCATCATTTCTATCTGTTTGCGCGATTTGAGTATGAGAGCCATGATATAGTTGCCTTTGCCTTTGCCTTTGCCTTTGCCTTTGCGTTCTGGTATTTTTTTCCTGGATGCTGCAACGTTGAAGGGGTTCACCCGTGGCTGGCTTGTCGTGACAACTCCCAGCAACAGGTGAAAATGACCAACAACCCCCTGCGGCTTGAATGAACAAGCTCATTCTTCGGGCATAGGGGGACGGGGAAGCAGACCAGCCTGTTCAATAACCCAGGGGATTGAGCGGGTCCAGCCAATCGTCATAATATGCACGCCAGCGACACCTTCGATAGCGAGCAAATCCTGTACATGCTCGGCGGCCATCCTCAACCCTTCCTGCTCCGGATTTTCCGCTCGCGCCATACGTTCAATAACGATATCTGGAACTCGCATACCCGGCAGATTATCGCGCAGGAAAGGGGCAGTGTCTGGTGAACGCAACACCATCACACCGGCCATAATATGCGCACGCTTAGGCAACCCTGCTGTCCGTGCTTCAGCCATCCATGTACGGAAATGGTCTATGTCAAAAATAATCTGTGTCTGGATAAACTCCGCACCCGATTCTATTTTCTTTTCCAGCCGGCTAATACGTTCAATATTTGGATTTGCCACGCCACCAACAAAGATCGTGGGCGCGTGTTTCATACTGATGCCGGCGTGCAACTGTTTCTCGTCCCGCATCTTGCGCAGCATGCTGATAATCTGGAACGAATTGAGGTCCAGCACGTTCTTCGCCTCGGGATGATCGCCATTTTTTGGATGGTCGCCCGTCATACAGGTGAAATTGCGAATGCCGAGGGCTGCACCAGTGAGCACATCCGCCTGCAATGCGATACGGTTGCGGTGCTGGCCTGTGACCTGCACAATTGGCTCGAGACCGGCTTGATGCACAATAATGCCTGCTCCGAGCGCAGACATACGTGCCATCCCGCGCTGATTCTCCGTTAAATTGACGGCATCAACAAAACCGCGGAGCCGATCAACGGTTTTCTCCAGGGCAGCACAATTGCTCCCGCGGGGCGGGGCTATTTCACCGGTAATAACTTTTTGACCTGCCGCAAGGCGACGATGTAGGATACTATACATAGAAACTCCATGGTATGCTTTTTGCTTCAATTTGACTGATCCATACGCTCATATCTGTGTCTGTCTCTGCTTCGAGAAAATCAGGAACCTTCCCAATACTTTCGTGTGCTTTGTGTGCTTTGTGTTCGTGGGGTTGTTTCCCAATGCGGATCTTTGCATGAGGCACGGTCTTACCTTGTGCGGTTTTCCTGACGCATGCGTTCACTTATGCTCTAATGCCTGGGCTAAATCGGCAATAATATCATCTGCATCCTCAATCCCACAAGCGAGGCGTATCAGATTATCACGGATACCAACCGCCAGCCGTTCTTCGGTCGAGAGTTCGTAGAAACTCATCAGCGATGGTTGCGTCACCATACTTTCCACCCCCCCCAGGCTCGGTGCTATAGCGGGCAAGCGCAAACGATCCACAAAGCGGCTGGTCTCCTCAAGGCCACCTTGAATTTCAAACGATACCACGCCACCCCAGCCGCGCATCTGTTCCCTGGCTATCGCATGGTCAGGATGGCCGGGCAAACCGGGATAGTAGACGCGAGTAATGCGTGGGTGTTCTTCCAAAAAGCGTGCCACCGCCAACCCATTGGCATTATGCCGTTCCATACGCAAGGCAAACGTCTTCAAGCCACGCAACAGCAGGTAGGCACTATGCGGATCGCAGATACCACCCATCATCCCCTGCGTATCGCGCAGCGCAGAAATCATCGACTCGCGCCCGATAACCGCGCCAGCCAGCAGATCATTATGCCCACCCATGTACTTGGTCGCACTATGGATGACCAGATCAACCCCATATTCCAGCGGTCGGGTATTGTAGGGGGTCGCAAACGTTGCATCAATGATTGTTTTGAGCCGATGTTTCTTGCCGATTTCGACCACCTGCGTCAGGTCCAGCACGCGCAGATATGGATTGGTAGGCGATTCACTCAAAAGGATACGGGTTTCCGGCCGCACTGCTGTTTCCATCTCTGCATAATCGCAGGGGCCAACGACCGTATGCTGTATTCCCATGCGTGCCAGAAAGGTCGTCACAAACTGGCGGGTTTTGCGGTAACAATCATCCGTCAAAATAACATGGCTGCCGGTGGGCAACATAGCCAGCAGCGTCATCGTTATTGCATTCATGCCAGACGCACAGAGCAGAGCGGACGTCTGTTTCTCAACACCACCTTCCAACACTGCCAGTTTTGCCTCCGCGGTCCGCACCGTCGGATTGCCATAGCGACCATACTCCTCATGCTCAATTCTCCCCTCGTGGTGATTGACCACAGTAGCAGTGTCCGCAAACGTATAGGTAGATGTTTGAATAATGGGTGTTGTGATAGCATCGTGGCATCGGTTCCGTGATTCACCGCCATGGACCGCAATGCTGGAGACACCGGTGAGTTTTGGTAAAGCGGTATCCCGTTCTCCATGACCATTTGCTGCATAGTCATTCTGTTGGAGCGGCTGTCTGATATTGGAAGACATAAGGTACTTACTCTCGTGTGTTTGTGCAGAAGGATAGGAGGCTGAAGACAGATGGGTCTTCGTCGCTATCGTCCTCTCACAAACGATGATAGACCGTTTCTGTACCGTGTCAGATACTTAGAAACCTCACGCATACTCGTTGGGAGGTTCTGACTACTATACTATGATACCGTAATTGGTGCAAGTTGAGCGTGGCATTGCTGGCACAAATGCTTATGTTGAACAACATAAGCATTTGTGCCAGCAAAAACTGTGCTTCCTGCAAGGGGTGTGCTCAAAGTGGGATAGTGGATAGCTCACATGTAGAGAGATGTTTCGAAGGCAAGAACCCCGTTGGGAATCGTAGCCGCGGTTTGGAACCGCGGGATATGCCCTATTCGTCTCTTTCGCGGTAAAACCCGCCCGTCTGCTGCGTTCTGGATGGCATCTCCATGACGAAATATGCAGCGGCTCCAAGCCGCTGCTACAGCATCTCGCGACCGCTTTTGCAAGGTAGTACCACAGAATATCGTGGAGTATCCTCAACGCAGTTGACCCAGGGGAGCGCGAGGGGACACAAGTCCCCTCGCAACCCCATTCTGGTGGGGTGTGTGCGTTTTTCGACTTCGTCGAAAAACGCACACACCCCACGGTAAAATCCCGTCCACGATGTTTCGTGGTGCTACCCTTTGCAAAGCGGTTGACAAAAAAGTCTACCCATGTAAGATAGTGGATAGTGCTGCGCCGCAGGCGCATTATCTCGCTATCCGTTACTCAGCGCAACCTGCTCCTCACCGACAATATCCTTGATTTGCTGCACCATATCGTTGGAGGCAGACACGCGATAGTGTGGACTGAGCACCACCACACAATTGCCATTGGGCACATAGAGCATGACCTGGTCATTGCCCCCCTCTTTGGCCCGCAAGCACTTATCAATCTTCTGCATGCAACTGATATTGGCATCGTAGTCCTGCATGCGCGGAAAGTGGATGCGCAGGGATCGGGTCGGACGGTCATCGGCGGCTGGCTGCATGCTGGCAGGTATCGCAGGTGTTGCAGATTCGCCACCGTTTGCGCCGTTGCCATTCCCATACCCATTCCCATACCCATTGCTGTTGCCATTCCCATACCCATTCCCATACCCATTTCCGCTCCCATTGTTTGGCAGACTTACCTTTGCCCGCGCTTTGATAAACACCTGCGGAGTGTCGTTGCTGGCAGGTGGTTGCGGCGCAGGCGGTTGCTGGGAAACTGGTTGGTCAGCAGGTTGTGCGGGTGGTTGAGAATCTGGTGGGTGGGCAGCAGGCGTGTCGGCTGCATAACTATCCGCCATCACACCCTCGTCCGTCCCTCTATCCTCAATATCCATCTCCGGCTGAAAGCCGTCCGACTGCGCAACTGGTTGCGCCTGCGCCTCAACCGTTTCCAATTGCTCAACGACCAGTTGCAACGTATCACGGCGGTTATCTACCTTACCCTTCACACGCAACACCGCATCATCGTGCAGCAACTCTTCACACTGCGCCAGCGTGCGCGGGAAAATGACCATTTCGATAATACCATCCAGGTCTTCCAGGTTCGCCACCGCCATCGAGTCGCCTTTCTTGGTGGTGATGCGGCGCACGCCGGTAATCAGCCCGATCAGGCTGACAGAATGCCCGACGATTTCCTCGCTAATCTGGCTCAGATGGAAGGTACCGGTCGTATCAACCCCCTGCAACGCCTGTGCGACGGGGTGCTCAGAGATATACATACCCAGCAACTCTTTTTCCCAGCCCAGTTGCTCTTTCTTGTTCGCCGGCGACTCGTTAATCGAAGGAAAGGGAATAGACGGCACCTGCGTCTCAGTCGTTGCCGGGCCACCACCGCCGAACGCATCGAACATACTGACCTGTCCAGCCTCGCGAGCCTTCTGCGTCTCAATACCCGCGGAGATAGCCTGGTCGAGAATCGCCAGCTTCTGGCGGCGTGTGCCAGGCAGCGTATCCATCGCCCCCGACTTGATCAGGCTTTCCAGCACCCGCTTGTTGAGCGCGTGGCGGTCGAGCCGTGTGCAGAGGTCTTCCAGATTGCTGAATGCCCCGCCCTCTTCGCGGGCCGCAATAATTGCCTGCACCGGAGCAACACCTACGTTTTTGACAGCAGTCATGCCAAAACGGATGCCACGCGCGTATTTCACATTGGTCGGCACATTATCCGACTGCGTGTCTATCTGCTCAATCGTGAAACCCTGCATACTGCGGTTGATGTCAACTGGCAACACCGCCACACCCAGACGAATACACTCCGCGACCCCTTTGGCAACTTCCTCTGTCTCACCAGACGCCGCCGACAGCACCGCAGCCAGATACTCCGTCGGATAATTCACCTTGAGATAAGCCGTCTGGTAGCTGAGCAACCCGTAAAGCGTGGAGTGTGGGCGGTTGAAGGAATAACCGGCAAAAGGCTGGATCAAGTCCCAGAGCTGGTTTGCCTGCTCCTGCGTCAACCCATTCTGGAGACACCCCTCCTTGAAGCGCGGTTCCTCCTGCGCCATCAGGTCGCGTTTCTTCTTCCCGATAGCCTTGAGCACAATATACGCACGACCGAGCGAGTAGCCGGCTATCGCCTGCAACAGTTGCATAATCTGCTCCTGGTAGACGATAACACCGTAAGTGTCTTCCAGGATAGGCTTGAGAATGGGGTGCAGATACTTGATGTCCTGCGGGTTGTTCTTGTTGTGAATATAGACCGGAATCTGTTCCAGCGGACCGGGGCGATAGAGCGCAACCATCGCGTAGAGGTCCTGCACACGCGTCGGTTTCAATTCTTTCATATAGCGCGTCATGCCCGCAGATTCAAACTGGAACACGTTAGTCGTCTCGCCATTGCTCAGGCTCTCGAACGTCTTGCGGTCATCCAGCGGAATATCGCTCAATTCCATGCGCTTGCCCGTCGTCTGCTCGATATAGTCCAGGGCTTCGGCAACCACCGAGAGGTTCGTCAGTCCAAGAATATCCATCTTGAGCAACCCGACTTTTGCCAGCGTGGGACCTTCATACGCCGCCATAAACGAGTTTTCATCTTTGGTCGTGCGCTGCAGAGGGACCGTCTCATCCAGCGGATTGCGGCTAACCACCAGCCCACAAGCGTGCGTGCCAACATTGCGCATCCGCCCTTCGATGTGCTGCGCCATATCAATGACCTGCTTCAAATCGGCATTGCTCTCGTAGATTTGCTTGAGGTCGGGCACGCGCTCCAGCGACTGCGCAATCGTCACACCAACCGGCAGCGCGGGAATGAGCTTGGCAACACGGTCAACCTCGCTCAGCGGCATATCCAGCACCCGCCCGGCATCGCGCAGCGCAGCTTTGGCTCCCATCGTGCTATAGGTGATAATCTGCGCAGTATTTTCGCGCCCATACTTGTGGGCAATATAGTCTATGACCTCCTGGCGGCGGCTATCCGCAAAGTCGGTGTCTATATCTGGCATT
This sequence comes from uncultured Chloroflexaceae bacterium, assembly GCA_964346425.1. Lineage (GTDB taxonomy): Bacteria > Chloroflexota > Chloroflexia > Chloroflexales > Chloroflexaceae > JAAUSY01. The sequence continues at coordinate 6,773 of CAYFVX010000219.1, forward strand.
TCCAGTCGCTCAGGGCTGAGGAAACGCTCAAACAGCAGTTTATTCGCCACCGGGTCAACGTCGGTGATAATCTGCGCAGTATTTTCGCGCCCATACTTGTGGGCAATATAGTCTATG
>CAYFVX010000220.1:0-6887 GCA_964346425.1 uncultured Chloroflexaceae bacterium
CAGCAGCAAGCATTGGATACGCTCCATAGTGTGTGTTATGAGCAGCAACTCTCCGAAGCGCATGCGTTGTTGGTACAATTTGCACCTGCGACTGGGGACAAATCGGTCCTGACACGTAGAATGATTGACATAAAAGGTTTTCTGCCATTGCGCTCGCTGGGAGCGTGGCTGAATTCAGTCACGGGCAAATCGTCCCAGAAAGAAGGAACCAGCCACGCAGTATCGCACATCAGCAATGATTCCAGCCAATCGCCGCAGGCATATGAAGAAGCATCATCTTCTGATGCCATGCACCCGGCCACTGAAACCCCAGATCTGCCTGCCAATCCTCTGCCCAAACCACGCGATATAAATATGGGGGTGAGTTTGCGACAGCAATATGAGCAACAACAACGCAGCAAGGCAGAAGCAGCAACACCAGAATACCCTGGCTCTTCGGCTGAAATGGGAGAACGCGACGATGAACCATTGTTGCTTAATCAGAGCGGGCTGGATGTAAACCGGCTGCCGCCACCTCCCCCGGAAAAAAATCCTTACCGACCGAAACGGGAAAAACGTCCCTGGGTTGATATGAAGTGGTGGGAGCGCATGCTCTATCCGTTTCATATGCTGGGGGTGTTCCTGCTGGATTTTCTGAGAAACCCGCGGGCGTTCCTGGGCGAATTGTCTGGCCCGACCGAAACCAGTCGGCACGCCAGTGAAGAAGCCGAAAAACCAGGCTTTCCCTGGCTGCAACTCATCTCGTTGATATTGTTTATTGCCCTCCTGGTGCTCTACGGCATGAACCTGTCGCGCCAGAGTGCCGAACAAAAGAACCTGGAATATATTGAGCAGGCAAGACAATATCTGGTTGAAATGGAGCGGGCAGAGAGCCATGAAGTGGCCGCCCAGAAACTTGAAAATGCACGGCAGGCTCTTGAGCCAGTGCGCTCCAGTCCGCTCGTCACCGATACGAACCCGGTCTTGTGGTTGCCCTTTCAGGAAGTCTCGAATGCATATGAACGTGGGCTTGCCAAAGTACAGCGGCTCACATTTTTTGACCGGCCAACGTTGATCACGGAGCATTTGATGCCCAATGGACGGTTTGCCAGTGTGGTTGTTCCCCCACCAACCTCAAACATTACCAATACCTTTGCTCGTCAGGCATTGAATTATATCTACGCACTTGATGGCGATAAAAACAATGCCCGGTTGTATCGTATTCCGCGAGACGGTGGTCTCCCGGAGCCATATTTAAGCCCGGAAGACTTGATCCAGAATGCCCTGGTTGGTTCTATCCAGGCGCAGGCATGGCGTACAGATAATATTGCTGCGGTTGACCAGACAGCGACCAACTTTGGTTACTATTTTCGCTCAGAGGGTATCTGGAACTATATGCGCCTGGGGGGAAGTGAGATCTGGGCACCCCAGGGGCGCATAGATCTCGAAACCTACGAAGGGAATCTCTATCTCTGGGGGGCCGAACCGATGGAAATTATCAAGTTTACCAGTGGTCGCTATGCGGATATTCCAGAACTCTGGTTGGACGCAACCAGTGTGGAAAGTATTGACCTGAGCACCGTGGTTGATATGGAAATAGATGGCAAAATCTATCTGCTCACCTCCGGCGGCAAAGTGATAGTCTTCAGTCTGGGCAGATTCGAGCGGAATATTATACCTGGCGATATTGCCCCCCCCATAACCGCAGTGACCCGCATGTTTGTGACGGGTGGGCCTGATGCCGGCTGGATTTTCTTGCTGGACACATTGAATGAACGGGTTTTGCAAATTGATAAAACCACCGGCAACGTTATCCAGCAGATGAAAGTGCGCTCCGATAGCAACTTGCGTCTGAACCAGTTGACCGACATCTACGTTGATAATAGTAGCGGACGTCCTATTCTCTATCTGGTGAATGGAGGACAGATTATACGTACTGGCATGCCCGCTCCGCCGCGACCCGTCGATGATGCGGGCTGAGGTTATTCACGTTGCGCTATCAGCGTATCATACAGGTGCTCATAGCCCGCTATCACCGCAGGAACAGCAAATTTCGCCTGCGCCGTCTGACGTGCATTGTCGCCCAATCTTGCCCGTTCCGATGGCTGTGCCAGCAGGCGGAGCATATGCTGTGCAAATGTGGCCGGTGTGCGGGCCAGGATACCATTTTCCCCATCGCGCAAGATATCCCCGGTCCCGCCCGTTGGCATGGCAATAATGGGCGCACCAACCGCGCAGGCTTCTAGCAAAACACGGCTCAGCGGCTCTCCCCAGCAGGAAGGGAACAACAGCAGAGCGCACCGAGCCATGAGCCGCAGTATCTCATCGTGGGATACCCAGGAAATAAACCGGGTGGGGATATGCAACGCAGCCAGACCCTCCGCTACCTCCTTTTGCAGTGGCCCCGTTCCCGCGATAACGAGAGTGAAAGAAGCGAGCGTTTCGTCCGCACCGCTGCTCATTTGCCGCGCCGCACGGAAAATATCCACCAGCAGGCCAGCCCCTTTATTGCGTTCCAGTTTGCCAACATACAGCAAAAAGGGCGATGGGATATCTGTCTGCAATGGGTGTCTGACCGTCTGCTCTATAGCTTCCATGTCCACCATATTGGGCAGAACGTGCAACCGTTCTGGCGCGACCAATCCCTGCAAACGGTCCGCAATATAGTGGCTCACCGCGATGACCGCATCAGCCCTCGCCAGCATCTGCTGACGGCGGCGCACATGCTGCTGCATATACGGCAAGGCCGGGAGTGCCAGCAACCCGCCAGCCACACCGGAGCGTCCAATAAGATCCGTTGCCAGCCCTGCATACCGTGCAACCCCATCTTCACGCAGCGCATACGCCACCTGGTTGCCGTGCAAGCCGGTCGCGAAATAATCCCAGGGCCAGTGGTCGCGCACGGTCGCCACCACCGGTGCATGCAGGTGTTGCCCGGCCAGCATAGCCGCCGGTAGGGTCTGCACATGTTGCGCGTGCAGCACCAGCGGATGCTCCATCTGCGCTGCCTCAGCTTGTAATACGGTTGCCAGTTTTCTCCAGAGATGTTCGTGGCGGAAATAGTTGCGGATGAACGGGAGACGCGGTGCGCGATACCCCCATTGCACCGTGGGTATTCCTGCATCTCTGTGCCGAATGCTGCCCTGTTTCCCTTCAACAGGCACGATGGCAACCACCTGATTGCCACGTGCCTGGAGTGCCTGCGCCAGCGTCCAGGCACTCCAGGCTGTTCCACCGGCCTGACCTGGCGGAAACACATCGCTGGGTAAGAGAATGGAACGGGTGATCCTGGTTATCCTGGTTCGTGTTTTACTCTTCATCATGGTACAATATTATACTGCAATGACCATTCTGTTTTTTTTCTGCACATGTTCTGGTGACATAGTCTACGCTGATCCTATTGCTCAACGGTGGAGCACGGCATCATTAGAAAACCGACCCTTTCTTTCATTGCTCCCGTTTGGTGAAGATCGTAAGGGAGAACATTTCCTCAAAGCGGTACGTGATTCAGACCCTGAAAGTCCCACTTCTCCCTGGGAACTTATCATCGGAACGTCAACCAATTATACCGTAGCCACGCTGCGCGGGTATCGTCTGCAAGATAACCTGGTTATTATCGCCTGCACGGAATCGGAAGAACTGAAAACCATGCAGCAATCTATGGATGAACTGACCTCTGAACTGACGCAGGCCCAGCGGCAGCTTCGGCGGCAGAACCATCTCCTGCAACAGGCATTGTATGACCAGCGGGTGCTTGTGCGCCGCTTGATGAAGTTGACCTTGCCCAACATTCCAGTCTGGGATGCCAGCCTGATACTCTCGCTGACCCGTGAAAAAGAGAGCGACGACCACTTGCTGGAAACACTCAAAGAAATGTGGGGACGCGCCGGTGAGCCAGATGCCAGCCACATCATCCTTGACATGAGCAATATGGAAAACCTGAATACCACTACGATTACCAGATTGCTCACGATTGTGCGACTGTTTCGCGCACTCAATCTGCAACCCTTGCTGGCGGATGCTGGCTCCGGGATGTCAAATGCCATTAACCAGCTCGGGCTTGATCTGCAGGGAGCCAGTTTGCACAAAGATGTGCGGCAGGCTATCATGCACATTGGCACACAACAAGAACAACACAATCAACCAACAACGGAAGCCGATAATGAAAATACATAAGGGGGGAAGCAGCTATGGCAGCAGCAACCGTCACGATTGCCGATATTGCCCAGCATGATGGAGAAACCGTCACACTGGCCGGGTGGGTATATAACAAGACCGAAAAAGGCAAACTGGTCTTTATTCTGTTGCGCGATGGTAGTGGTACTATCCAGTGTGTTGTCTTCAAGAAGAATGTTGCAGAGGAAATATTTGCAGAAGCAAAACAGTTGACGCAGGAATCCTCGTGCCGTGTGACGGGCAATGTCCGTGCCGATAGCCGCGCCCCGGGCGATTTTGAGCTTGACGTCTCGCACATGGAAGTGGTGCATATTGCCCATGACTATCCCATTTCGCCCAAAGAGCATGGTATCGAGTTTTTGCTGGAACATCGCCATCTCTGGGTCCGTTCTGCCCGCCAGCACGCCTTGCTGCGTATTCGTGCCGAAGTCCTGGCAGCCGTCCAGGAGTGGCTCAATGCACAAGGGTTTATCCGCTTCGATTCGCCTATCCTGACCTCTACCGCCGCAGAAGGCTCCACCACGCTCTTTGCAACCGAATACTTCGACCTGGGCACCGCGTATCTGGCGCAAACAGGCCAACTCTATGCGGAAGCCGGCATTATGAGCTTTGGCAAAGTATACACGCTGGGGCCAACCTTTCGTGCCGAAAAAAGCAAAACCCGCCGCCACCTGACGGAGTTCTGGATGCTGGAGCCAGAAGTTGCGTTTGCCACGCATGACGACAACCTGCTGCTGCAAGAGCAACTGGTCAGTGCGGTGGTGCAACGGTTGTTGCAACGCTGTGCAGCAGATTTGCAGACGCTCGAACGGGATACCACCTCGCTGGCAAACGTTACTCCGCCCTTCGTCCGCCTGACCTACGATGATGCTATAGAACTCATCAACGTGCATCATACCGAAGTGGAAGGGTGCTCGCCGGTGGAATGGGGCGAGGACTTTGGCGCACCGCACGAAACGCTGATTTCGCAGCACTTCGACAAGCCGGTCTTTTTAGAACGCTTTCCTGCGGCCATCAAGCCCTTCTATATGCAACCCGACCCGCAACGCCCGCAGGTGGTGCTGGCGGCCGACCTCATCGCACCCGAAGGCTATGGTGAAATTATTGGCGGCTCAGAACGTATCCACGACCTGGAACTGCTCGAACAACGTATGCAAGCGCATGGCCTGAACATTGAGCATTACCAATGGTATCTTGACCTCCGTCGCTATGGCTCAGTGCCGCATAGCGGCTTTGGCATGGGGATTGAGCGGCTGGTGGCCTGGATAGCCGGGACGCGCCATATCCGCGAGACGATTCCTTTCCCCCGCATGCTCTATCGCCTGTATCCGTAGCGGTTTTCTATCCATGTTCGTCTGGTTATACCAGGTTCATTTGATTGTTTCTAAAATAGACCCGCTATGTATCTGGCATATTTCCCATTGGAGAGATACATTCGTGTTGTTCGTGTTATTCGTGGTTACGAACTAATCATCCGTATTTGGTAGTACGTATGAAATGCAAAGAACGAGAGAACGATAGCGTTGCTGAAAGACTATGTGGTATGATGATACAGACAGCACACTTGGCTCACATCATATCCTTGCATGGACACGTAGGTGCAATACCATTGCTCGCCTGATTACTTATGAAACGCAGAGGCGCAGAGGCGCAGAGAGGCAGAGATGCAAAGAGGCAAACAGGACAATCTGTGTTCATCTGTGTTCATCTGTGGTAGAAGTCATTATCCGAACCTGGTATAACACTGGCTCGTTTTGCCGCGAAGTGACGAAGGAGGAACCACCGATGACAACCCCAACCACCCTGTCCCCCGCTGAATCAGTCATTGCACGGCGGGACCGCCCCGGCTGGATACCGCCGAATGTTGGGGATGACTGGGATCCGGACCCCTACGCCTATCAAACAGAAGAGGAGATGATGCCTGCGGGAATCTGGCACAATACGTGCATGCTCATCCTTGCGTCCATGCTGATGACGTATCTGCCACGGCGCGGATTGTCACTCTTTTTCGACGCGTTTTTGCTCTATCGTGATGCCAACGGAAAAAAACAACGCATTGCCCCGGATATTGTCATTACGACGATGCAGCTCGAAGGCAAACAGCAGCCGCCCGGTGGCGCGTATGATCTGGAAATGTATCCGCCACCGGTCTGCCTGATAGAAGTAACTTCTCCCAAAAGCAATTGGAAAGACTACCAGCAGGTGCGGAAGTTGTATGCCTCCTGGGATGTGGCGGAATACCTGATAGTGGATGTGGTAGACAGGCAGGGCAACCAACGAGCGCAGACCGGCCTGACATTACTGCGATTAAATGGCACTGATTATCAGGAGGTCACGGCTGCAGCAGATGGATTTCTGGAAATGCAGACGCTCGGCCTGCGTATTCGCGCGGATGGGATGCGGCTGGTATTACAGGAGGGAGCGACGGGCGAGTTTTTGCATACTCCGCAGGAGTTTCAGGCAGAATTGCAGGAAGCCGAGCGGAGACAGCAAGAAGTGGAGCAAAGGTTTCAGGCAGAGAAAATGGCACGCCTGGAATCGGAACAAAGGATACAGGCGGAACGGACAGCACGGAAAGAGGCCGAGCGACGGTTGCGCGAACTGGAGGAGGAAATGCGGCGATTGCGCGAGAGGGACTAGATATTCCCCCTCAATGGGTGTCACAGTGGGTGTGTGCGGGAACCAGGTTCCCTCACACACCCCACCAGAATGGGCTGGCACGCTCTTGCGTG
>CAYFVX010000221.1:0-6873 GCA_964346425.1 uncultured Chloroflexaceae bacterium
ACCAGGAAAAACTCCTATCAGCGATGATTCTTGCACGAGAGTTTTGCCCATACGGTTTCTTTTTTGGTGTTCGTTTTTGCGGCTACGCCGCAAAAACGAACACCGAATTTACAAACCTGCGTTTACTTGTTCAGCAACCGCTCAGCAACCGCAGCAACATTCTCAGGCGTAAAGCCAAATTGCTTGTAAAGCTCCTGGTAGGGAGCCGATGCACCAAAACGACTGATGGCAACAGCTCCACGTTTGGAACCAGTGAAGTAGCGACCCCAACCCACATGGAAACTGGCTTCCACACCCAGCCGTGTCTCCACACTCGGTGGCAACACACTGTCGCGGTATTCCTGGTCCTGTTCATTAAACAGCTCCCAGCAGGGCATGCTGACTACGCGGGCAGCGATGTTCTTCTCTTTGAGCAAGAGGGCTGCATCCAGCGCAATCTCCACCTCAGAGCCGGTTGCCATCAGAATCAAGTCAGGATTGTCGGGCGAATAGAGCACATAAGCCCCCCGCAACGCACCCGAAACATCGCCAAGTTTGCCATATTTGCCAGCTTCGCTCCGGTCAAGCGTCGGCAACTTCTGGCGGGTCAGGACGAGCGCAGTCGGTGCGTTCTTGCGCTCCAGTGCAACCCGCCATGCCATTGCTGTCTCATTTGCATCGGCCGGGCGAATGGTGTACAGATTTGGAATGATGCGCAGTGCATGGACATGCTCAATGGGTTGATGGGTTGGTCCATCTTCGCCCAGGCCAATACTGTCGTGGGTAAAGACATAGACCACCTGAATACCCATCATAGCAGCCAGCCGGATGGAAGGACGCATGTAATCGCTGAAAACGAGGAACGTACCACCAAAGGGAATAACGCCACCATGCAGGGCCATCCCATTCATAACCGTCCCCATCGCATGCTCACGGATCCCATAGTAGATATTGCGGCCGGTGTAGTTATTGTCTGCCTGCAAAGGCTCTTCGCCTTTGACCAGGGTATTGTTGGACGCGTGCAGGTCAGCAGAACCACCCAGCAACGACGGGATGACCGGTGCCAGCGCATTGATCACCTGACCGGAGGCCGAGCGCGTTGCAACTCCGCCGGCCCCTGGATCGAAGGGGGGCAAAACTTCCTCCCAATTCTCAGGCAGGTTGCCCTCCCACATCTCATCCCAGCGAGCTGCCAGTTCAGGGTGAGCCGCGCGGTAGCGTTCGACCATCTCCTGCCAGGCTTTTTGCTGCTGACCACCACTTTCACCGCCCTGCTGCATATGGCTGTAGACTTCATCGGGCACATGGAAAGCGGGTTCTTCGGGCCAACCCAATGCTTTCTTGGTCAATTTGACCTCGTCTTCACCAAGCGGTGCTCCATGCGCTCCCGCCGTGTCTTGCTTGTTCGGGCTCCCATAGGCAATATGCGCATTGCAGATAATCATGCTCGGTCGGCTGGTATCTGCCTTTGCCTGCTCCAGAGCTTTTTCTATCTCGCCCATATCGTGGGCATTGATTTCCTGCACCTGCCAGCCATAGGCTTCATACCGCTTGCCCACATCCTCAGTAAAAGAGAGGTCGGTAGAGCCATCAATCGAGATGTTGTTGCGGTCGTACATCACGATGAGTTTGCCAAGCTTGAGGTGTCCCGCGAGGCTGGAAGCCTCGTGCGAAACGCCTTCCATCAAATCTCCATCACTGGCAATAACATACGTATAATGATCAACAAGAGAAAAATCAGGTTGGTTAAATTTTGCGGCCAGATACCGTTCTGCCAGTGCCATACCGACAGCGGTCGAAATACCCTGGCCCAGGGGACCCGTGGTTGTTTCCACGCCCGGTGTGTGTCCATATTCCGGGTGTCCGGGTGTCTTGCTGTTCCACTGGCGGAAATTTTTTAATTCTTCCATTGGCAGATTATAGCCTGTCAGGTGCAGCAGGCTATAGATCAACATCGAGCCGTGGCCTGCCGACAAAACAAAACGGTCACGGTCAGGCCAGTTTGGATCTTTCGGGTTGTGTTTGAGAAATTTGTTCCAGAGTACATACGAAACGTCTGCCATACCCATAGGCATGCCAGGGTGTCCACTGTTTGCCTTTTGAACTCCATCCATTGCCAGGGCACGGATAGCGTTGGCGCAAAGAAGGCTGATATCCTGGTTCATGGTTCTCCTCTTTGAATAAATTATGCTGTATACCTTTTATGGTCAGGTTCAAGCAACGCAGCATCCCACAAACTACAAAGACGTGCGAAGAAAGCATCTGGACATACAAGCACAGTATGCAGTTTATGACGATACGCGCCTGAACCCATCAGGCATGGGTAGAGAGTACGAGAGCGTTGATACCTGGAGGCTTATGATAGCAGAAAATACGTATATGGACAAGAATGTGAGAAACTGGTTTGTAACTGGCGCATTCTTTCTCCTACGATAGGGTATATGGGGGCAGTAGTACCAAAGTCCTGATATCCTGTCGTGCGGATTCTTTGTCGCATCTTCGTATTACAATACAAAAGAACGTGCGGATTGTTTGCCGCATCTTCGTATTACAATAAGAAGAAGTGCATGGTCTTTTGGCTTTGCCGCTATCCATTTTGGTGCGGAAAGACCATATGTTTGTGCCAAGACACGCGACGTTTTGCGCGGAAGGATATTCCCATGTTCAGGTCATCTTCCAGAAAATGGTTGCTCCCACTGATTGCACTGACAGTATTCCTGCTGATTGTTGCCAGTATTCCACAAGAGACAGCCGGAGCATCCTCTCCAATTACCCATCAATCACTTCACACCCCTTCCAAACCAACAACCACAGCAAGGAAAATACTTGTTGATGCAGGTGATAACGAAACAACAGACGCATTATTGCAGCAAGGAGCTACCCTGCTGGTTGACTATGGGGCGTTTTCCCTCTGGCAACTTTCGCCAGCAACAGGCTCCGTTACCCTTTCCAGACTCACGGGTCAGAGCACCGTCACGCTCCGTGATGATTTTGATACCATCTATCTGCGGGGGACATCTATCAACCCGACGCAGCAAACATTTCCTGCGGTCATAGCCAGTTTGCAACAGACGAGAACCGCAGATGCGCAACTCTGGATGGTGCAATTTGTGGGGCCTATCCAGGATGATTGGCTTGATGCCCTGCGACAGCAAGGGCTGCAACTGGTTTCGTATATGCCCAACCATGCCTATGTGGTCTGGGGAACTGGTGCGCACCTCACGAGCCTGGAAGAACTGGCAAACCGCAGTTCGTTTATCCAATGGACCGGCCCCTACCACCCTGCCTATCGGCTTGACCCGCAACTTGCCGCAAGCCTGCAAAGTTTCCAACCTCAGTATGATACGAACGCTGAAGAGATGACCAGTGTCACGGTGCAATTGTATACCACCCCGCAGACTGAGCAATCACTCGACCGTCTGCGGGAGCTTGACGGCAAGGTCTTGTGGCAACCAGTACAGGTGCGCACGTTGACCAATATCTCGCTCCAGCTTCCAGCAGCACAGCTCACAGATATTGCCGCATGGCCCGATGTGTACAATGTGGAAGCCTGGTATGCGCCCGAAAAACTGGATGAAGTTCAAGGTCAAATTATGGCTGGCAATATCATGAGTGACTCTGGTCAGATAGTGCCCAACAGTCCGGGCTATCTTGACTGGCTGGCATCCAAAGGGTTCCCCACAGATCCATCCCGCTACCCGATTGTGGATATTGTAGATGATGGCATTGATGCCGGTGATGCAGAGAATATGCTCCATCCTGACTTTTACCAGGAAGGAGATACCAACAAACCAGATCGGATGGTCTACATTGGCAATTGCACGACTGATTTCAATGGGAATGGTATCGGTGGGCACGGCACAATCAATGCCGGCATTGTCGGCGGGTATAACAACCTGCAAGGACTGCCCTATCAAGACGACCAGCAGTATCATTATGGCCTGGGGATTTCGCCCTATAGTCGGCTGGCCGGCACCAAAGTGTTTGAAAACTTTGGTGGGTACGATGTCTCGGCCTGTGGAGGATCGCTTGTGGGGCTTGTGGAAAAGGTGTATGAAGCCGGGGCAACCATGAGCACAAATAGCTGGGGGAACAGATACTACGACTATGACAGTGGTGCCCAGACGTATGACGCACTCACCCGTGATGCTTCCGCTTCTCGCAGTGGCAACCAGGAGATGCTGCACATCTTCTCGGCTGGCAATGGGAGCAGGTCGCAAACCATTGGATCGCCTGGTAGTGCCAAGAATGTCCTGACCGTCGGCGCCACAGAAAATGTTCGTGACAATGGGGTTATAGATGGATGCGGCGAGAGCGAGGGCGATAATGCGGATGATATTGCAGATTTTTCCTCGCGCGGGCCAACTGGTGATGGACGTATGAAGCCAGATATTGTTGCACCGGGTACGCATATTCAGGGACCGGCCTCGCAAGATGAGGGCTTTCAGGGCAGTTCAGTTTGTGGTGCATCGAATGGCCCCTATTATCCCCGCAGACAAACGCTCTATACCTGGTCTTCCGGTACCAGCCATTCGGCCCCAGCCCTGGCCGGTGCTGCCTCGCTTGTCTATGAATACTACGGTCGCATATTGCATCCTGGCAAGCAACCATCTCCCGCGATGATCAAGGCCCTGTTGCTCAATAGCACACGCTTCGTTACGGGTGAGGATGCAAATGATACCCTCCCATCCCCCAATCAAGGTTGGGGCAGTGCCAATCTGGGGAACTTGTTTGATGGCATGCCGCGCACGCTCATTGATCAACAGGTCATCTTTCATTCCAGCGGAGAAGAATATCAGGTCAGTGGAACAGTTGCAGACACCAATCAACCGCTTCGTGTCTCGCTGGTCTGGACTGATGCGCCTGGCTCAACGACAGGCGGGGTTTCAGTGAATAATCTTGACCTGGAAGTGACAGTGAATGGCGAGCGGTACCAGGGGAACGTGTTTCAAGGTGCTTTTTCCACAAGCGCAGAATCGTCCGATAGTGGTTCCTTGGATAAAAAGAATAATGTCGAGCAGGTCTTTCTGCCCCCTGGCCTGAATGGTGATTTTCGCGTGCGGGTCATTGCCAGAAATATTGCTGGCGATGGTATTCCCGGCAACGAAGATGAGACGGACCAGGATTTCGCGCTAGTCATTTACAACGATATCTATGGCGGGCAGCAAATTGGAACATTACAAGGAACCATCAGGGATATTGACAGCGGAAAACCTATCGCCGGTGCGACCATTCAAGCGTCTTCCAGCCCCACGCGGACTATATCGGTGAAAGGGCAGGATGATGGAACCTTTACCCTGCCACTGCAAGTGGGAACTTACGTCCTGAAAGTCTCAGCATATGGCTATGAACAGCAAAGGGTAGAAAACGTTGTCGTGCGCGACAATGCGTACACGACGAAAGAAATAGCTCTGATTGCGCTCCCACGTGTGCTGGTTCAGGGGAAAGTACATGACACCAGCCAGGGAAAGCTGCCGATCTACGCCCAGGTACAGGCAACCGTTGAAGAGCATACCGAGACAGCTTTTACCAATCCTGCAACCGGCGTATATACACTTTCGCTCGTACCAGGCATCAAGCATACATTGACAGTGAAAGCCATACAGGAAGAAAACTACCACCCACAAGGAAAAGATCTGGTGCCATCTTCGCAAGGGAATACCCTGGATATGAGCCTCAAGCAAAATGCGCGGACATGTTCTGCGCCGGGCTATGTGCAGAGCTCCAACGGTCCTTTTGTCTATCAGGCAGATTTCGAGCAGGATGATGGGGGATACACCACGCACTGGGCCGTCCCCTGGGCATGGACAACGATGCCATCTGAGTTCGATGCTGCTCATTCTGGCACGAAAGGATGGCGAGTTGACTTTGCAGGCAGAGAAAATGCCTATACTTACAATTATCTGGAATCGCCGAATATAGATACGAGTGGGCAAGACGGTCAACTCTTCATTTCCTGGTGGAGTTGGTATGTTTCGGAGTATTCCTACGTCGATCTCTCTGTCCTGGTGAGTAATAATGGTGGAGAAAACTGGAATCGACTCTCTTACAACGGTTTTCCTGTCAATGAACACTGGGTGTATCACAGTGCCGTAATTGACCCGTCGTATGCCGTGGAGGATTTTCGCATTCAGTTTCGTGTCGATCCAGCCATTGCGCGTATACCCACTTCTTTTATGATAGACGATATCGGGGTACAGGTGATTGCAAAAAACATTGTCTATCGTGAAGACTTTGAGCAGACAAACGGCAATTTTACCGTGCAGAATAATGCCCTGGAAGGTGAGGCAACCTGGGAGTGGGGTATTCCGCTCACTGGCCCTGGCTATGCCCATTCCGGTCAGAAGGTCTGGGCAACCAATCTGCAAGGCGACTTTAGCCCCTATGAAAACAGCATGCTTGAGTCACCAGTCATTAACCTGAGAAACTATGCAGGCAAAAAAATGCTCTTTTCCTGGTGGCAGTGGCTTTTCGGCAGCAGTGACGGGTTTACTACTGCGGTTGAGTTGAGTGCAGATGGTGGGCAAACCTGGGAAAAGGTTATGCCTGAGAGAACGAAAGCGGAAAAGGGTTGGGACAACTATCAAGTTTACATTGATGAAGAGTTTGCAACTTCGACCTTTCGTTTTCGCTTCTCTTTTCTGGCCGGCTATATGGGGAGGGGACCAGGGTATTATCTGGATGATATGCAGATTGAGGTGAGCGAGTATCCCTGCCAGGAACAGCCCGGTGGTCTGGTTGTCGGTCATGTCTATGATGAAAATACCAGTGAAGGATTGAATGAGGTTTTTGTGACGGACGGCAAAGGGCATTCGACGCGAACATTTGCAACTGAGCAAGATATGACCAGAGAAGATGGGTTGTATGTCCTGTTTGTTCCGGCAGGAACCCATA
>CAYFVX010000222.1:0-6860 GCA_964346425.1 uncultured Chloroflexaceae bacterium
ATGGCTTTCGCAAAGTCTTATGTCATACGACATAAGACTTTGCGAAAGCCATGTACAGGTAGCCATTCAGAAGTGGGGGAAATCTGGTATACTATCAGTATGAATCTGACAGAGACACTCCAAACCATCACCCAACTTCAGGCAGAAAATGCCCTGCTGAAAGAACAGGAGGCGGTCTTGCAAATTCAACTTGCTGCGGTACAAGCCGAACTTTCGGAATCATCGGAGTACGAGTCGCGACGGTGGTTGCCTACCTGCAAATCGTGTTGCGCTTGACGGTACGGCAAATTCAGGAATACCTGTTTTTGAGAGACATCTGGCAGGTCAAGCAACCCTCCTTATTTCACCAGATGTTGCTCGACGTCGTCAAAGCACAAAACGTGCAAGAACTTGAGCAATTGTTCAAAAAGCATACCGCAACAGGCACGAACAGACATAAAGCAGCAGCGAAGTGAAGGCTTCGCTTTTGTAAGGATACAACTATGACACAGGTAGCAGTGGGGTTGGTGCAGATGTCCTGCACGGCCGACACCCAGGAAAATACGCGCAAAGCATATGCAGGCATACGTGAAGCAGCCGCCCAGGGAGCGCAAATCGTCTGCCTGCAAGAGCTTTTCCGCTCCCTTTATTTTTGCCAGAGCGAAGACCACGACAACTTTGCGCTGGCTGAACCAGTACCCGGCCCTGGCACCGAACAACTTGCAACCCTGGCCGCCGAACTGGGCGTCGTCATCATCGCCAGCCTGTTTGAGCACCGCGCCCGCGGCCTCTACCACAACACCGCCGCCGTGCTGGACGCAGATGGCACCTATATGGGCAAATATCGCAAAATGCACATTCCCGACGACCCACTCTTTTACGAAAAATTCTATTTTACGCCCGGCGACCTGGGATTCCAGGTCTTTCCAACGCGCTTTGCAACCATCGGCGTCTTAATATGCTGGGACCAGTGGTATCCCGAAGCCGCCCGTCTTACCGCTCTGCGCGGCGCGGATATCCTCTTCTACCCGACCGCTATCGGCTGGCATCCCGCCGAAAGAGTCGCGCATGGCGAGCAGCAATACCAGAGCTGGGAAATTATCCAACGCTCGCACGCCATCGCCAATGGTTGCTATGTCGTCAGCGTCAACCGTTGCGGCCATGAAGGAGAACCAGACGGTGGCATCGAATTCTGGGGGCAGAGCTTTGTTGCCGACCCGGGCGGAACTATCCTGGCACAGGCATCCTGCACACAGGAAGAAGTGCTAGTTGCCACCTGTGACCTGCAACGCATAGACGAGGCTCGCGTCCACTGGCCCTTCTTGCGCGACCGCCGCATAGATGAGTATGGAGCATTGCAAGCACGGTATCTGCAAGCATGAGAAAAAAACACGCGCAAAAACAGCATCAGCAACAGACCCCACAACCCACCATTACCTACCGCATGCCCGCCGAATGGGAACCACACCAGGCAACCTGGCTCTCCTGGCCGCATAACCCCGACACCTGGCCCGGCAAACTTGAGCATATTCTGCCGGTCTATGCCCATATGGTTGCGGTATTGGCTCGCTCCGAGACAGTGCATATCAACGTGAATGATGCCGCAATGGAAGCGCAGGCGCGGCAGCATTTGCAGTCCGCTGGTGCGCAGGGCGATATCCGCTTCCATCACTTTCCCACCAACGATGCCTGGTGCCGCGATCACGGCGGCATATTCGTCTACAAAATAAACACAAGCCAGCAATCCACGACCCAACCACTATCAGAAGAAGATGTAGATGCCAACCTGACCGCATTCGAAAAACCACAAGCACCCGTCGTCATCAATTGGGAATATAACGCCTGGGGTGGCAAATACCCCCCCTACGACCTGGATAACCAGATACCTGGACGCATGGCCGAAGCCCTGGAAATCGAACTACTTGACGGCGGTATGGTGTTAGAAGGTGGCTCGATTGATGTCAATGGCGAAGGCTTGCTGCTCACCAGCGAAGCCTGCTTGCTCAACCCCAACCGCAACCCCCACCTGAGCTGCAAACAGATAGAAGAACGGCTCTGTACCATGTTGGGCATAAAAAAAGTCCTCTGGCTTGGCGATGGCATCGTTGGCGATGATACGGATGGACACATAGATGACATAGCTCGCTTTGTTGCCCCCGATACCGTCGTGACGGTTGTCGAAGAAAACCCGAATGACGAGAACTATGCCCCATTGCAAGAAAATCTCAGTCGCCTGCAAGCCATGCGCAACGCACAGAACCAACTGTTGAACATCTTCACCCTGCCTATGCCAGAGCCAGTCATCTACCAGGGCGAGCGGCTCCCCGCCAGCTACGCCAACTTTTACATCGCCAACCGCGTCGTCTTGCTGCCCTGCTACAACTGCCCCGCCGACCAGGAAGCGCAGCAAATCCTGGAAGAACTCTTCCCAGAACGCGAAGTCGTCGGCATTGACTGCACCGACCTGGTCTGGGGCATGGGCGCGTTTCATTGCCTGACCCAGCAGGTACCCGCGTTTTGAACCCTCTGGTTCCCTCTCAACAGGTGTCACCTGTTTTTTGTGCTATTTGCGCAAGGCGAAAGATGCGCGTAGCTGCGTTCCTGGGCTTTGGAGTGGGGTGTATTGTTTTTTTCGACGAAGTCGAAAAAACAATACACCCCACCAGAATGGGGAGTGTGCGGGAACCTGGTTCCCTCACGCACCCACAGGTGCCACCCATTGAGCTGGGTTCCCCGAAAAAATGGTACAATATTGTATCAACCAGTATGAACCGTTCGCTTACGGAAAGAGTTTTATCGCGCTATGACGATTGATGTTGAACAAGCATTAGCCACAGACTTTGATGAACAGCAGGCTTCCACCCTGGCACGTGTTATGACTGAGACGCATGCTACGCTGGTGGATGTTAGCGATTTCAGTGAACTCAAGCGCATTGTCCAGGCTCTCGCGGTCTTCCAGGAACGTCTGTCTGCATCGCAAGGTAGTACCGATGAGCATATGCACGCACTTGTGGAAGCTCAGGCACGCACTGATGCGCGGATAGATACCCTGACAAAATCGCAAATACGCACGGAGCAAGCTCTAAACCAATTAACCGAAGGGCATACCGAAACCCGCCAGTGGTTGGCAGAGCTTGCCCAGGCGCAGCAACGCACTGAGCAAGCCCTGCAACAATTACCCGAATCGTATCAGCAACTCGCCACAGAGCATCAAGAGACCCGGCGGCAAGCTGAACGTACACAGGGATGGATAGAAGAGCTTGCCCAGGCACAGAACCGCACCGAGCAAGCCCTGCAGCAATCTACCAAAGGACAACAGGAAACCCGCCACTGGATGGCAGAGCTTGCCCAGGCACAAAGCCGCACCGAGCAGGCCCTGCAGCAACTCACCGCAGAGCATCAGGAGACTCGGCGGCAGATCGAACGCACTCAGGGCTGGATGGCAGAGCTTGCCCAGGCACAAAGCCGCACCGAGCATACCTTGCAACAATTAACCGAATCGCATCAGCAACTCACCGCAGAGCATCAAGAATTAACCGAAGAACATCGAAAGACACGGCAACAAATGGGAGGCTTGTCCATGACCGTGGGGTACCGGCTTGAAGATGACTCCTACAAAGCACTGCCACGTTTGCTCAAACAAGATTATGGGTTGGTTGTGCAGGGTAGGCTGCGCCGTGGATATGTGCAAGATAACCGCGGCAACCAACTGGAAGTGAATATTCTCGGCGAGGCACACCGAGATGGTCAACCAGTCACGATTATTGGCGAATCAAAGAGCCAGTTGTCAAAGAACCACATTGAGAGCTTTCTAAAGCGCAGATTGCGGCTGCTGGAAGGCGTTTTCGAGCACATCTTCCCCATTTTGATTACCTACATGATTACGTCGCCTGATGTGGAAGAATACGCCCGTTCGCAAGGCATCGCCCTCTACTACTCGTATGACTTTTGAGGAGTAAGCACTTTATTATGGAAGATTATGAACTGGAAGTGCTCTTACAAAACCCTGAATCGGACTGCGTAGAGCGCAAAGCGTCAGCAGCAGATACCCGTGACATACGCCACGATATTTGCGCATTTGCCAATGATCTTCCCAATCACCAGAGACCAGGCATTATCTTTATTGGAGTTGACGATCGGGGAAACTGTACCAACATCCCGGTTACGGATCAACTACTCACAACGCTCGCAAACATGCGCTCGGATGGCAATATTACCCCTTTTCCAACGATGGTCGTAGAAAAACGAACGATAGGTGGGTGTGAACTGGCTATTATTATCGTTGAGCCTGCAGACGCCCCGCCTGTTCGTGTCCAGGGTCGTACATGGATACGTGTTGGCCCCCGCAGATCCGTGGCAACTCCCGAAGAAGAGCGACGTTTGACGGAAAAGCGACGCTCCCGTGATCTCCCTTTTGCACTGAGACCACTCTTTTCAGCAACGATTCAAGATATTGATACAACCCTGTTTGAGCGTGAATACTTGCCTGCTGCGCTGCCAACTGACCTGCTTGAGCAAAATCAACGCTCGGTTGAACACCAGCTTACCTCTATGCGTTTTGCAACCATGTCCCCAGAACTGGTACCAACCGTGCTTGGAATTCTTGTCATGGGAAACACCCCGCGTCAGTTTTTGCCCGGTGCATATATCCAGTTTCTGCGTTTTGATGGCACTGAATTGACCGACCCGATCAAAGACAACAAAGAAATAGATGGCCCACTTCCCGATTTGCTCAGGACATTAGACGACACCTTCCATGTGCATATTTCAACCTCATCAGACATAACCTCGCAATCAATCGAAGTGCGTCACACAGATTACCCACTGGTTGCGCTCCAACAATTGGCACGCAATGCCGTGTTGCACCGTAACTATGAGGGAACCCATGCACCGGTGCGCATTACATGGTTCAACGATCGTATTGAGATATTGAGTCCCGGCGGACCTTTTGGGCAGGTCACACGGCAGAATTTTGGGCAAGCCGGTCTTACAGACTACCGCAACCCCTACCTGGCTGAGGTTATGAAAAACCTGGGATATGTCCAACGGTTTGGCATAGGTATTGAGCTTGCCCGCCGCGAACTGGCAAAGAACAACCATCCCCCACCAGAGTTTACCGTTGAAGATACCCACATACTGGTTACTATCAGGAAAAAAGTATGAGCATACCAGTGCTTGCGTTTTTCAACAATAAAGGAGGTGTTGGCAAAACATCGCTAGTCTATCATCTCGCATGGATGTATGCAGACCGCGGCATCCGCGTGGTAGCAGCCGACCTTGACCCCCAGGCAAATCTAACCTCTGCATTCTTGAGCGAGAGCCGCATCGAAGAACTCTGGCCTGACAACAATCGTCATCAGACCATTTTCGGGATCATCCAGCCAATCTTGCGTGGTATTGGTGACATAGCAGAGCCATACCTGGAATATATTGAGCCTTCGGAGGCCGGCGAGCAACTGTCACTCTTTCCCCCCAATCCACAAAATGAGCTGGCATTACTGGTCGGTGATCTCGCACTCTCCACCTTTGAAGACCAACTTTCCGAAGTATGGCCCAAATGTCTTGACCGCGATGAACGCTCATTTCGCGTCATTTCTGCCTTCTGGCGCGTTATGCAAAAGGCAGCAGCCATACATCGTGCGCAAGTTATCCTGGTTGACCTTGGTCCCAATCTAGGAGCCATCAATCGAGCCGCATTGATTGCCGCAGACTACGTGATTATCCCGCTTTCTCCCGACCTTTTTTCGTTGCAGGGACTACGCAATCTAGGACCGCAACTGCGAAACTGGCGCAAGGAATGGGCAGAACGTCGTGCCAGAAACACGGTCGAAGACCTGACATTGCCAGGCGGAGCTATGCAACCTGCCGGCTATATCGTGTTGCACCATGCGGTGCGGTTGGATCGTCCGGTGAAAGCGTATGACCGCTGGGTGAAACGCATTCCAGAGGTCTATCGTAGTGAAGTATTGGGTGAACCAGCAGACGAGAACATTACCATTGCCAACGACCCACATTCGCTGGCCTTGCTCAAAGACTACCGGAGCCTCATGCCTATGGCTCAAGAAGCTCGCAAGCCAATGTTCTTCCTGAAATCGGCTGACGGGGCAATCGGTGCGCACTTACGCGCAACCCACAACGTCTACAAAGATTTCAGAGAACTTGCAAAACGTATTGCAGAAAGAACATTTACAAAAGAAAACGAAGCCTCAACACACACCACTGCCAAGCAGTAATTCGTCAATACTGTCTGCTGCCACCGGTTTGGAAAACAGATACCCTTGCCCATATTCGCAATCTATCTCCTGCAAACAGGCCACTTGCTCAGGTGTCTCAATCCCCTCTGCAACCACATCTTTCCCAAGCGCATGGCTTAACGTCACAATACTCTGCGTGATGACCAGATTCTCCGCATCCGCCGGCAACCCGGCAGTGAACAACTTGTCAATCTTGAGCGTCTGGATAGGCAACCGATGCAAATACCGCAATGAGGAATACCCTGTCCCAAAATCATCAATACACAGGTGAATCCCCAGATTGCGTAGCCTGGTCAGTGTCAACAATGTTGTCTCAGCCATATCCATGAT
Source organism: uncultured Chloroflexaceae bacterium (assembly GCA_964346425.1). GTDB lineage: Bacteria > Chloroflexota > Chloroflexia > Chloroflexales > Chloroflexaceae > JAAUSY01. The sequence goes on from CAYFVX010000222.1 coordinate 6,564, forward strand.
AGTACTTTCGGTAATTTCCAACTTCAAACACGCCCCATCCAGACCGGTCTCCTGCAACAGGTGGGCAACTCGATCAACCAGTTCATGCGTCGCAAACGCCTGGCTGGAAAGATTGACATTGAGAAACATGTCCGTAGCCAGCGCAAACTGTTGCTGCCAGCGACTCAACTGGCGACAGGCTTCCGCCAGCACCCACCAACCAAGCGGAATAATCAACCCTGTCTCTTCCGCCAGCGGGATAAAATTATCGGGCGACACTAACCCCCGTTGCGGATGTTGCCAGCGCACCAGTGCCTC
>CAYFVX010000223.1:0-6857 GCA_964346425.1 uncultured Chloroflexaceae bacterium
GTGCATCAGAAGTCGTATGGGACGGGGGAATATTCGCCAGCAGACGGATATACCGTTCAACCAGCACCCGCGTCTTGCCACTGCCTGCCCCGGCCGTTACTACGAGATTACCGTCGAGGGAGATAGCCGCATGTTGTTGCGGGGTAAAATTCATTCCACAGCTCGTTTCATATATTCGATAACCCCCGACTTTCCGAGGCGTTGTTCAAGTTCAAACATGTGCTCCAGGGATTCACGATAGGGGTGGGGGGTTTCTAGCATGCGTCGGGCAGCACGGGTAGCCCCAAGCCAGAGCAGATGATAAAACGCCACCCATTCAGCAAATCCTTCGATAAGCGTCATATTGGTCAAAAGCGGACAATTCTCACTCTGCCAGGCATGCGCATATTCATGGGCAAGTGTGGTGCGAAAGATCAAACGCGGCAGACCATACAGCAAATAGATAACGCGGAGAGGTCCTTTGCGCTGGTAGAGGCCCAGCGTGCGTACTTGCTGCTCTGGGAGATGCGCAGGGAACTGTTCAGAGCCACGACGCAGGTTCTGCAAAGTGGGGGCATCAATAATGCGAAACTCCACGCCGACATTCAATGTCAAACCGGGATAAGACGCAACACCTGCAATAGTTTCATCATAGAGCTGGTGGGCAAAGGCCATATCATAGATGGCATTGTTGTGGCAGCGGCTACAATGCAACCGTCCATCATGCAATTTCCAGTGATGGGGAGCCAACGGTGCGCCACAGCTATCGCAGCGTGGTCGGGTCGCAAAACAGGTTTCACAAAATCGGTCATCACTGCCAGGCAAGGTGTAGTAACCACCCGCCAGAAATGCCCCACATGCAGCACAGTGGATGGCTGACCATGAATTAAGACCTGCTGCTGTCATACGTTCCGTTAAACCGGTGCAACCACCAATCGAAAACCGGTGTACTGGTCATAGTAATCCGCACGATGCCAGTCTCGTGCGCCACAATGTATCAAAGCCTGGCTATTTGCCCAACTTCCACCACGCACTGGCACATCTTGCTGATCTTCCCCAAAGTCCTGCTGCAAGATACTACTCTGCAATGGATAGGCATTAAAGCTACTCGACATCCATTCCCAAATATTACCACACATCCCCTGCGCCCCACAAGCAGCCGCACCACCAGGATGCTCACCCACGGGAGCCGGTGCAGAGCGGTTGCTCGGCTGAAAAACCACCCGCGATGGTTCCGGTTCAGACGTCCCCCATGGGTAGGGTTGGCACTGCATGGGATCATTCCAGGCAGCGGCCGCTTCCCATTCAGCTTCAGTTGGCAAACGTACCCGATAGGTTTCTGGAAAAAGCTCGCCACATAGCTCAGACAGCCAGTTGGCAAAAACCGATGCTTCATACCATGATACACCAATGACCGGTTGATCGGGAGAGGTAAAATCGCCATCATCCCATTTCCAGGGTTGCTTTCTTTGCTTCTGATTGGATTTCCAGGCCCAGCCAGCGGGCGTCCACCAGTTTTCTGACTGGGAGCTGTAGCCAGTATGCATAAAGATGGTATACTGCGCAACCGTAATAGGAAAGCGAGCAATCCAGAACGACGGCAACACAATGGTTGCTCTCTTTTGTGCCTGCCCCCAACCACCAATAGCATATTCGCCAGGGCGCACAAAACACCAGTAGCTGTCAGCCGCTGCAAACCGCTGTGGGAGGTTGAGGAGTTCTTCGCGCCACTCTTCCTGAACAACCGGAAAACGTGCATCAATCCGAGGATAAGGTTGCTGATTCATTGGTAGACACTCCTTTGCTTTTGCTTTAAACAAACGCTTGTGCAGAACATATTTAGAGGACCCAGGTATGTAACCGAGAATGGGTATCACCTGTAGGTGTGTGCGGGAACCAGGTTCCCGCACGCTCCCCATTCTGGTGGGGCTTATTGTTTTTTCGACTTCGTCGAAAAAACAATAAGCCCCACGCCAAAGCGGTGGCACGCGGTTGCGTGCGTTCTTTGTCGTGCGCAAGCAGCACACAATACAGGGGAAATCTGTTGAAGTATGTAACCTTTGACCATCCAATAGCATCGTACATACAAGCAAAAAGTATGCCAGTCTGTCCCCATAACATCACGCTGGATTTGACATCCTGACTGGAAATAATTATAATTAACAGCTATATAATGAAGACCTCCAGGTTATTATAAAATCATGACAAACAGTGAAATATTTTTGTATTTGCAGCAATATTGCTGGCTGGCGCAGGTAAGATTTTTCCCTTTTTGATGATGATTGCGCCACCGGCTTGTCGGTCAGGGTAGAGAGTAAAAAAGAAATGGTCTTTGCATATGAACAACGGAATGGGCAAAATAAATGGTTTTATCTCCAGTTTTTTTATTCTCTGCAGCATCTGCCTGCTCACGAGTTGTGGCAGGGGCACAAACAGTTCACAGTCAACAGATGTTCTCCCGCTTGGCGCAGTCAACACGCACCAGGTTATCCGCGAAAAAGATAGTCAAAAGCCAGCCACAAACTCCGAACAGGTCAGCACGAACAATCAACCAGCCACACAAACCCCAAATCCCATGGCATATATGTACACGGTGGATTCGAGCGAAGCATTTGAAATTATCAACAGCATAAGTCCCCGCTGTACCGCCTGCCACCGCATCAGCAGCAAAGGCAATAGCAATGGGCCAGGGCCAAATCTCAATGGCTTGAAAGATCGGGCTGGTAACCAGGTGCCGGGATTGAGTGCGCGGGAATATGTCAAGCAATCCATCCTCGATCCGGGTGCATTTATCGTTGAAGAATGTCCCAAAAGCAAGTGTGTTGATGTGATGTACAAAAAGTACCACGAGAAAATCAGTAGCGAAGATCTGGAAAAACTGGTCAACTACCTGCTGACGCTGAATGCAGAACCTACCTATGGAGAAGATGACGACGAACACGAAGATGACGATGAAGAGGAAAGCGAACAAGAAGACGAAGACGACGATGATGAATAAGCGAATTGTTTTCCTGTTGATACTTGCCCTTGTTTCTCTGCTCGCTGCATGTGGCGATCAACAAACGCAGGTTCATCCAGGCAACAGCGTGCTACAGCCAGCAGCAGAAGCAGAGAGCACTGTCGAGCTATCTTCAGCAAATACCACAAACACTCCTACCACAAACACAACAGAAAATACCCAGGCAATCCCACAAACGCTTGTGGTGGATGAAGCAGCCATTGATACCGAATCGGGCAAGCACCTTTTTGCCGAGGTTTGTGCGCCCTGTCATGGGCAGGAAGCAACCGGTATTGATGGGATTGATATTAACCTCACCCGGAGCAAATTCGTGGGCGGAGCCAGCGTCGAACAATTAGCGATTTTCCTCATTCGGGGACTGGGCATCAATAATCCCTTCAACGTCACCGAAATCAGAATGCCTCCACGTGGCGGACGCGACGACCTGACCAACCAGGATATGATAGACATTGCTACCTATCTCAAAAGCATTAATACGCAGGAGCTTGGCGAAGAACGGGTAAGTGCCTACTTTGAATGGCTCGAAAGTGCTGAAGCGGAAGAGATTGAAGCAAACCAGGAAGTTGGACAGGAAGGATTAACCGGCGCAGCTCTGGATGGACAAACCACCTATCTTCGCTTTTGTGCCGTCTGCCATGGCCCAAATGCAGAAGGGGTCGAAACACTGGGCAAAGGGTTCCGCGATAGCGAATTTGTCGCAGATTTGAGCGATGAGGAACTGGTCGAGTTTCTCAGCATCGGACGTCCAGACGACCATCCCTTAAACGAAACAGGCATTGAGATGCTCCCGTTCGGCGGCCAACCCTATCTCACCGAGGAACAACTTGATAACCTGGTTGCCTATATTCGTGCCGTCAATACCGGTGAATCGGTTCCACCCCGGCCAGTGGATATCCAGGCGGAAGTCCGCAATGGAGGAGAGGAAGAAGAAGCCCTGGCAATTATGGAGAATGTCACTCCCCGCTGTTTTTCCTGTCACGTCATTGGGAACGATGGTAATGTGAATGGCCCTGGTCCAAATCTCAATGGACTGAAAGAACGGGCAGCAGATCAAGTAAAGGGATTGGATGCCGAAGAATATGTGCATCAGTCTATTGTTGATCCCGGCGCATTCATGGTGGCGGAATGTCCCCGTGGCCCCTGTGTAGACGTGATGAGCAAGAACTATGCGGAGAAGTTGAGCGAGGAGGAGATAGCCACGATTGTGGATTTTCTCCTCACCTTGCCAGCCGAAGAATAAATTGGTATGGGTGGGTATTTTCTGCTGCTCCGCAGCAGAAAATACCCACCCATACCGCTTTGGAAAGCATGATTTGGAGTTTCACTCCCGCTTTCCAATGGGGTTTATTGTTTTTTCGACTTCGTCGAAAAAACAATAAACCCCACCATCATCGGATTGCGCGGGAACTCCGTTCCCTCACGCTCCCACTTCTGGTCGGCAAAAAACACCATGCAGACAGATAGCGGGGTGCGCCACAAGCGCAGGCGCATTTCTGCGGCTTGCAGCCGCAACGACGACACATTACTTGCAAGGCATTGGGGAAACCTTTCTCGGCGGGGGATACCCCGCAGGGAGCACGAGGGAACTGCGTTCCCTCGTAACTCGATTGGAGTGGGGTTTCTCAGTTTTTCGACGAAGTCGAAAAACTGAGAAACCCCACCAGAATGGGCTGGCACGCGGCTACGTGTGTTCTTTGCCGTGCGTAAGCAGCACACAATAACAGGTGAAACCTGTTGAGGGGAAACCCTTTCAGGGGTGGTGCGGCGAAGCCCCATACGCATTAAGCTAACGCTTGTTTCCCATTGGGGCGCAGCCCAATCCCCTGCTTTGCAAAGCGGTAAACCGCTTAGCTTAATGCGCATGGGGTGGTGCGGCGAAGCCCCACCACCCCTGAAAAGACCAGCTATTTGCGGCTATATTGGGGCGATTTTGCCAGGGCGGGGTGGCGGCGCAACTGAAACATCGTATCTACAGAAATGCCACTATGCACCCGCTGGATCACCTCGGCAAGCAGGGTACTGACTGTCAGGACCGTCAAACCAGGCCAGCGTTTCTCAGGGGGGAGCGGGAGGGTGTCCGTCGTGACCACTTCGGTAATCGGCGCATTGCGCAACCGTTCCACCGCAGGCCCCACGAAGACCGGGTGAACGCAGCATACGTACACTTCGCTGGCTCCCTGCTCCACCATCAAATGAACCACTTCCAGCATGGAACCTGCGGTTGCGATTTCATCATCTACAATGATGCACCGTTTGCCGCGAACATCACCTATCAGATTGAGCACTTCAGGCGAAGAGACCGGCCCATCTTTGTGCGTCAGGTTCTGCATACGTCGTTTTTCTGCAATAGCCAGCGGGACACCGAGCATTTCCGCAACATTCCGCGCACGCTTGGCAAACCCCATGTCAGGTGAGACAACAATCGCATCATCCCACCCTTTTTCTGAAAAATACCGTATCACCAGCGAGAGTGCGCTCAATTCATTCACAGGAACACTAAAAAATCCCTGGATTTGCCCGGCATGCAGATCCAGGGTTATCACCTGTTGCGCACCAGCCGTCTGGATCATATCCGCCAGCATACGCGCGGTAATGGGAACCCGCGGCTGATCTTTCTTGTCGGTGCGACCATACGCATAGTACGGAATGACCGCTGTCACACGCCCGGCCGAAGCCCGTTTGCACGTATCCAGCATAATCAACAATTCCATAATGCTGTCGCTCAGCGGCGGACAGAGTGATTGCACCACAAACACATCATCTTCACGAACACTCTCATTGATTTTGACAAAGATATTATCGTTCACAAACTTGGTCAGCGTAATATCACCAAGTGGTATACCAATACGTTCACAAATAGCATAGGCCAGGTCCGGGTTGCTGTTACCGGAGAAAATGCGTATCTCATCAAAACGACTGCTCACAGATTATTCCTCTTTCAACATATCTAATAACTCAGAACGATTCAGACACAGGACGGTAGGTATTTGTGTGTCTGGAGCAATGGCAGCATCCTCTTCGGTGAAGATGATTTTGCGGATCGAAGCATGTTTCACAAGCACGGCAAGAAGTTGAGCAAGATTGAGGGGTACCAGGCGAGGGGTTGGCTTCAGACGGTTTCGCTGTGCAAAAGCCAGCGCATCATCTGGCGAAGAGAAGACAAGCAGACGCCGCGAAGATTCAGCACCGCCTGCTCCTCCTCCCAGTTTTTTTCCAGTCCGATACACATAAAAGGTATGGCTGGCAAGGTATCCAACGCTTTCCAATTTTGCTCGGATGGTGTGAAAAGCCACCCGAGCTGATTTGGGGATGTACCCTTCCTGTTGCGCCAATATCAGGAAGTTGGTAATGTCATACATTGCTATTGGAGATGTTCGTTAATCAAGGTTGCCAATTTTTGCAATTCTTCAGGGTCGCCATTTCCCCCACGTGAAAAGGGCGAGACCCCATCATCGGACCAACGGGGAACAATATGCACATGATAATGAAAGACAATCTGCCCTGCTGCCGAACCGTTATTTTGTACAATATTAAACCCGTCTGGACGGAGTGCGGCGACAATAGCTCGGGCAACACGTTGCGTCGTTTGCGCAACGGCTACCAGAGCATCGGTGGGTATTTCAAGCAACCCGGGATATTCCTCTTTGGAAATCACCAGGGTATGCCCGCGCGAGGCGGGATTGATGTCCATAAATGCCAGGGTTTGTTCGTCTTCATACACTTTTGCCGAAGGTATTTCTCCTGCGACTATCTTTGCAAAGACTGAAGGCATAGTTGCTCCTTCCCTATCTTCTACTTTTCCAGTTCTGCTACTTTCTTTGTGTTCAAATGTACTCGAAAGTACGCTTTGTCCAGTTCT
>CAYFVX010000224.1:0-6843 GCA_964346425.1 uncultured Chloroflexaceae bacterium
GGGAGCAATCGCTGGACAGCTTTTATTGGTGGGGTGAGTTGCGTTTGCATAGTTGTCGCAAGCGCAACCCACCCCACCAGAATCAGCGGCTCCGGAGCCAAGCTTTGCAAGAGCTATCTCTTTCACCAGGTTAATGGTCTGGAGTCGGGGAGGAATACATTTTGAACCAATTCAATCTGGTTGGGACAACCCTGGGCGATTTTCAGATACGTGCAGAATTGGGCCGTGGTGGTATGGGGGTTGTCTACAAAGCACACCAGCAGAGCTTGAACCGTATTGTTGCCCTCAAAGTCCTCTCGCCCGCGCTCACCGATGATGAACTCTATATTGCCCGCTTTCGCCAGGAGGCGCAGAGTGCAGCCAGTCTGGACCATCCTTCAATTATTAACATCTACCAGATTGGCAAAGAAAACCAGTTGCACTATTTGGCAATGCAATATATTGAAGGCGAGACCCTGCAACAACGCATGCGCCGTGAAGGAGCCATGAATATCGAGCGCATTGTAACGTTGCTCACGCCGGTCTGCTCCGCTCTCGACTATGCGCATACGCATGGGATTATCCACCGCGATATCAAGCCTTCCAATATCATGATTACCCCTGATGGCAAAGTCTACCTGGCAGACTTTGGTCTTGCGCGTGGGATGGGGGCCAGCGAACTCACGAAAACTGGCACGGTTATGGGCACCCCCGAATATATGTCGCCAGAGCAGGCAGAAGGATCATCCAGCATTGGGCCAGCCACCGATATTTATGCGCTGGGCATTATCATCTATCAGATGCTCACCGGCAAACTGCCCTTTGAGTCGGAAACGCCCATGGGCATGGCGGTGGTGCGGATTGCCAAACTGCCGCGTCCGCCTCGTGAGTATCGCGGCGATATTTCCTCAAACGTTGAGCAGGTTATTATGCGTTCGCTGGCGCGGCAGCCTGATGCTCGCTTTGCCACGGCTGGCGAGATGATGCAGGCTCTCCACCCGATGACACCAACCTCGGTGACCATCAAGGTAGACGATACCGTGCCTGTGATGGCCGAAACTCCCCCTCCATCAGCTTCAGTTTCCCGATCATTGCCAGAGAATGCTGATACGGTGTCATCCAGCAGCATCAGTGCCAGGACGGGCAAGCGGCGGGGTGGCTTGCTTGCGCTGGGCATGGTGGGCTTGCTTATCATCCTTATCGCTGGCGGAGGTCTATTCTTCTGGCAGCATGGACAACAGCAGGAAAAAACAGTCATAGAAGAGTTGCTTGCCAGGGGTGAGCAACAACTTACTCAGACGGGAAACCTTGATAGTGCTCTCAGCATCTATCGTGAGGTGCTCGACAGGGATCCAACAAACAAGACCGCGCTACTACGCATTGCGCTCATCCACTCGTTGCGCTTGCAGACGGATGAGTTGGAGCAGGTTGCGCGGCGCATCATTGAAAGCTACCCGGACTCTGCCCTGGCCTATGTGTTGCTGGCGGATGCGCTGGATGAAGAAGCTTCCACCCGCGAAGAGGCCGAAAAAGCTTTGGAAAAAGCTCTGGAACTGGATGAAAATCTCTCTTTTGCGTATGCTATCCGCGCCGAAGGGAAAGCGTATCGGGGTTATCTGGAAGACGATGAAACCTTGCTGCAACGTGCCAGAGAGGATGCTGACCGTGCTGTTGAGTTGGCGAGCGATGAGAGCAACCTGTTTCGTGCGCTGGCGCATAGTAGCCGCGGCAGTGCCTATAGTTATCAGTATTGGTTGGACAACAATCAATCCAACCTTGACCTCGCTATTCAAGAGTTCAACAAAGCGATTGGCTTGCAGGGCAGGATAGCCTATTTCTATTATCATCTTGGTTCCTTCTATAATGCACAGGGGCAGAATTTCCTTGCAAAAGATGCTGATGAAGCCAGCAGAAAATTCGACCTTGCGCGGCAAACGTTTCAGCAGGCTCTTGAAGTTGACCCCACATTCGCACACGCATACAATGGTCTGGGCGATATCTACTTCTACCGAGAAAATTATGAAGCAGCCCTGGACCAATACAAAAGTGCCATTGAGAGTGACCCGGAAAACGCCACGGCGTACATCAATCTCCACTGGGTGTATCGTTCACAAGCCCCCCCCGATTATGATGTAGCCATTGCTATGCTGCATGACGCACAAACACGGGGAGCAGATGAAGAGATTATCTTGCTCAATCTTGGCTGGTGCCACTATTTCAAAGCGTTCGAGGTTGAAGACGATGAACAGGCGTATCAGACAGCACTGGCAGAGGCCGAACAACATTTTCGCAAAACCCTTGTGCTGAATGAGGATAACGTCCAGGCGTTGGATGGTGTTGCCTGGGCAATTTACTGGCAAGCCGAGAGCCTGGCAGACTATCAGGATGCCGCCGAATATTACCGCCGGGTCCTCGCTCTCGACCCTACCAACACGGATGCGTTGCTTGGTCAGGCATATGTGCAAGAATCGCTTGAGCAGCCAGAAGAAGCCAAAGCAACGTATGAGCAGATACTCGAGATTGAGCCTGAAAACGAAAGTGCGCAACAGGGACTGGAGCGGTTAAACAATGAATGAAAGGAAAATGCCCGTGAGCACGACAACCCTGCGTGAGCATGCCGAACACTACTATGCTGAGGAATTGCACGAACTGGCCCAGGTGGATACCCGCCCGCGTCCACCCAACTGGCACCTTTCGCCCTGGGCGGTTGCTACCTATGTCCTGGGGGCTACGCTCGATAATGGGTTTATCATCTCGCCGAAATATATTGGCAGTCGCCGTATTGTAGAAATAGCGATTGCGACGCTGGCGACCGACCGTGCGCTCCTCTTGATGGGCGTGCCGGGTACGGCCAAAACCTGGCTCTCCGAACACCTCAGTGCGGCCATTAGCGGTGACTCGACGCTGCTTATCCAGGGGACCAGCGGCACTGGGGAGGAACACATTCGCTATGGGTGGAACTATGCGCAATTGCTGGCAAAAGGCCCCTCAATGGATGCGCTTGTGCCAACTCCGCTGATGCACGCTTTGCAAAATGGCAAAATCACTCGCGTGGAAGAACTTACCCGTATTCCTTCAGATGTGCAGGATACGCTCATTACCATTCTCTCGGAAAAAACGCTGCCTATCCCGGAGCTTTCCACTGAGGTACAGGCCGTCAAAGGGTTCAATGTTATCGCCACGGCCAATGACCGTGACCGCGGCGTCAATGACCTCTCCAGTGCGCTCAAACGTCGGTTTAATACCGTCGTTTTGCCGTTGCCCGCCGATAGTGAGCAGGAAGTTTCCATTGTGCAACAACGGGTCGAAAGCCTGGGACGGGCGTTGGAATTGCCGGCTGAGCCGCCAGCCCTGGAAGAAATCCGCCGCGTGGTGACCATTTTCCGCGAACTCCGCTCAGGAATAACCGAGGATGGCAAAACAAAGCTCAAATCGCCCAGTAGTACGCTCAGCACAGCCGAGGCTATCTCGGTGGTCAGCAATGGTCTGGCTATGGCTGCCCACTTTGGCGATGGCTACCTGCGGGCCAACGATATTGCGTCCAGCCTGGTTGGGGCTATCGTGAAAGACCCGGTGCAGGATAGCGTGGTCTGGCAGGAATATCTTGAGACAATTATTAAAGAGCGGGATGGCTGGAAGGATCTCTATCGCGCCTGCCGCGAACATTGAGAGCGTTGGAACGTTGGAGCGGAGAAGCGGAGAAGCGGAGAGGGCAAAGCGCAAAGCGTTGGAGCACAAAGCGTGACATTGTCCACGGTCTCCGGTTTATCGTCTCCGGGACCCCTTTCATACCATTGTTCGGGTGAATAGTTGCGAAAACTGGTGCGATAGAGCGCATTGCAGCCGCTCATCACTCATCACTGGTATCAGCCCCAGCGCAGGGCGGTGGCACTCCAGGTGTAGCCGGTACCGGCCCCAGCCAGCACGACAAGGTCGCCTTCTTTGACCAGGTTGCGCTCAACCGCCATTTTCAAGCCAAGTGCCTGATCCACGGATTGGATATGCCCGTATTCCTCAAGGTAGAATGCTTGCTCCGGGCGCAAGCCAAGCGTTTCGACAATTTCCCGATGAAATGAGGGTTTCATATGGGTAATAATCAAGAAAGCAATATCCTGGCGGGTAGCACCACTGCGGCGCACGGCATCGTCAATGACTTTGACGAAGTTTGGCAGGGAGAGCGCACCCAGCCGGTCGCGCATATCCTCAAATTCTTGTACATCGAGCACATGCAAGCCGGCATTGACAGTGTCCATGCTGGTGGGGTTGCGGCAGCCACCGCCCGGCATGACGACGTTTTCACTGAAGGAGCCATCTACCATCACGGCGGACTCAAGTATCTGGTTGCGGGTAGCCCCGCGGTGCAGGATGACTGCGGAAGCACCGGCTCCGAAGTTGGTCATAAAACGGGTGGCGGGATTCTGCGGGTTGACCAGGTCGTTCTCACGGGCGGCCGAGACGAGCAGTACATGGCGGAGAGTGGGATCGCTGCGCATCTGGTCGCGGGCAACTTTGAGCGCGATAGGCGCGGCGGCGCACAGCGCGTAGATTTCATATGCATAGGCGTTGGTTGCGCCACTGAGGTGTTGGATTTTTGCGGCTGCGGACCAGACGAAGAAGTCCTTGTATTCGCTGCCGTGGTAGATGAGCAGGTCAATATCTGTGGGGTCAAGCTGTGCCAGCACGAGGGCTTGTGTGGCGGCACGGGCAGACATTTGCGAAGGCATATCGTCTGCACCCGCAACATGTTTGCGACGTATCCCGAGTTTTTCCACGACCACCTGTTCAGGAATACCGGTTCGTTGCGCAATCTCAGCAGCAGTTTCAATGTGTTGTGGCAGGTAAACCCCAATTGCGGCAACGCCAACAGGCGGAAGGGTTTCTGACATGAGTTTGTCACTCCTTTATTTTACAAAAAAAGCAAACAAAAGCCAGCAGAACCTTCTGGTCCTGTGACTTGCCTTACCGCACCGCTGTCTTGGAGCAGGCTTGCCCACACGCTGCATAGTATACCTATGAGCGGGCAAGCCTGGACGACTGGTATTATTATCGATGTTCGGGACATGTTCCTTAGTTGACGAAGAAAAACTTAAACTGCCTGTTTTTCCTGGCGTCCTCCCTGGATAATGCGTAAGGATGGTCTTTGCCGAGCATTTTGCCGGGCATTTAGCTCGGTATACGGCATAGCTTCTTCCAACAGGGTTACGACAACCGAATTATCTCCCCCCAACTCACTTGGGGTGAAGCGATCAGCCTGCCAATCATTAACCCAATCAGTATTATTGACAAGGTAGCGATATTCATAGGAACGACCTGCATCCAGGTCTAACGTAATGCTCCAACAATTATCGTCCAGATGAAGTGGCGTTGCAGTGGAATCCCAGTCATTAAAGTCACCGACTAGATGAATGGTATCAGCCCAGAATGAGGCAGGCAAATAAAACATGACGCGTACTTTACCTTTAGGACCGGGCGATTTGTAAATCATGAGAAACGTCTCTTCAGGGGGCCATAGCCCTTCAATAATCCTAAAAGATTGTTGGGCATGGTAAGCATGCACCTTTGCAAGAAATTGTGTGATTCTATTGCTTCTTTGCAATAATGTTCTATTGCGGCATGGCACATAGACACATACCAGAACCACAACTCCTTCCAACAGACTACACGAAACTGAAAAACTACACAATCAGGAAAAACCTGATGAGAAAAGTCAGGCTTTTCCTGAGAAGGGGGGCGGGTATTCCCTATCCTTGCAATCGGTTATGGGGTATGTTATACTCTGCAAATGGGGGGATGTGGCGAAATGGCAGACGCGCATGCCTTAGGAGCATGTGCCGCAAGGCGTGTGGGTTCAAATCCCACCATCCCCACCAGCATAACTCCACCTTAGAAATCTGCGCTTTATTGCAACTTGCTTGTTTACAACCTATCTCCATCTTTTGCATGCTCATTCCTTCTGTGATCCCTTGCTCTTTCACTGTTGCGGGAAGAAGCGTAGCTTTTCACTGTTCCCGTCACCGTTTCTTTTCCCGTTCTTTTCCCCTTAGCGTTGACATGGGGGTTTAGCAGTGATATACTTAACAATGTTGAATATTAAAGGCAACTGGTATATGGCATACTCGACAACAATGAAGATATGTCGCTACCTTGCGGCTGGTTCCTTCTTTAGCATAGGAACCAGCAATACGTCGCGATTGCCATTGATCATGAACAGGGGCAAGTAATGGACTATGGGCGGGCACCGCACCTCGATCTTGAAAATGACGAACAAAGTCCACTCGAAGCAATTGAGCAAGTTATTATGCAGATTAGCTGGCTTGGTCAGCGGCAGTTTATGCAATTGCTCGAAGATAAACATTATTGTCTTACGCTCCCGCAATTCTATACGTTGCTTCATCTCAAACGCTTGTCTGGTGAGTGTAAAATGTCGGATCTGGCGGATGCAACTCATCAGTCGGCTGCATCATTGACCGGGATAGTAGACCGTCTTTTGAGTAAGCAACTGGTTGCACGCACCCGGCATGAGCGTGACCGCCGGCAGGTTATGGTGGTGCTGACAACACGCGGCAACGAACTTATCGCGAAAATTAAGCAGGCACGCCGCCAGCAAATGAAAGTCGCGCTCTCCCATCTGCAAGAGGATGAGATAGATACACTCCTGCATTTGTTGGGTATCACGCTTGATGGCATGCGGCAAGCACTGGATAAAAGCAATGGGAAGTGCTTTGGCTAATACTTCCTGGGAGATTTCTACATTTTTATGCACTTATCCGTTTTTTGTACGCAAGGTTGTAGAAAATACGACGTTGTATATAATAGTCAGAATCAATCATTGCAACACACTCCATCGTTACGAGTAGCCCTGTC
>CAYFVX010000225.1:0-6816 GCA_964346425.1 uncultured Chloroflexaceae bacterium
GGTTGGGGAGAGGGTGAAAGCGCGGTGGAATGCCCGTTACGTTCGCGCCTATGGGCACCGCCAAACCCCTACCTTATCACCCAAAACACATTTACCAACGGAGTCTACAAGCCGCTGCTACAACATCTCCTCATTCTGGTACTCTCAAGCTGTGGCACGGCATGCTTTCTTTGCCGTGCGCAAGCAGCACACAAAACAGGTGAAACCTGTTGATCCCAAACACCCCACTATTTTACGCGAAAATAGGGAGACTACAGTTTCATCTTCTTGAAGGGTTCACCAGCCTGGTAGCCGGCGGCTTTGCCATACTGGTCTGCCCGCCGACGCACACGGTCCAGCCAGTCGTCATCCTGGCGTATCTGGCTCCGGTGCTGCCCCAGGGCTGCGAGTTTGGTCTCCAGTATGCTACTGATGTCCTCGGTATAATCCGGCTCCTCGGCAGACCAGAGATAGAGCGTTTCAGGCCGCCAGACCGTCAACCCAATCTGGCTCAATCCTGGCATATAGAGATGGTCGCGGGCATTGACGATACCCTCTATCACCGCGAAGCCAACCGCACGGTGATCCGGATGGAGCATATAGCGTCGCCAGGGGTCGTGGGTGAAAATCAGATGGGGGCGAAAGTGGCGGATGTAGAGAGCCATCTCGGCCCGCAACGCAGGTGTTGGTTCCAATTCACCATCGTTGTAGCGCAGAAAGATAACCTGTTTCACATTGAGCACATTCGCAGCATCACACTGTTCCTGTTCGCGAATTTCTGAGAGCCGATAACTGCTCATCTCCGGGTCGTGACTCCCCTTATTGCCATTGGTACAAATAATGTAGGTAACTTCCCAGCCTTGATTGGTCAGGCTGGCAATGCTCCCAGCACAACCTACCTCATTGTCATCAGGATGTGCGCCGATGACGAGGGCGCGTCGAGTTGTTTCTTCAGCCATTATGGTGATACTTCTCCCTGTGTATTCAAAAGATTCATTTCCAGGTGGTCATCATACATTGGGGGTAATCAATCCCATCCGTATCGCATAGCGCACCAGACTGGCGACATCGTGAATATCGAGCCGTTCCATCAGTTGGGAGCGATGCGTTTCCACAGTTTTGACGCTGATGCTGAGCATCTGGGCAATTTCCTGCGTTGAATGTCCTTCAGCTATCAATTGCAAAATTTCGCGTTGCCTTCGGGTCAAACGCTCCAGCGAACTTGGTTCGCCACCCACGCGGCGGACATAGTCGGCAACAACATGTTTGGAAACCGCCGGGCTGAGATAGGTTTCCTCCCGTGCCACAGCGCGAATAGCTATTTCAAGTTCTGCCATATCTGCATCTTTCAGCAGATAGCCAACCGCACCAGCACGGAGTGCCTGCAAAACATACTCTTCGCTGGCATACATCGAAAGAATAATGACGCGTACATCAGGGAATTCTTTGGCAATGCGGGCGGTAGCCTCAAGCCCATTCAAGCCAGCCATACCAATATCCATCAAGACAATATCCGGCTGGTGGGCTTCAATCAGACGAATAGCCTCGCGCCCATCACCGGCCTCCGCCACAACTTCGATCCCTTCAAGATTTTGCAGAAGTGCGCGGATACCAGCCCGGACAATGGTATGGTCTTCTGCAAGCAGCATACGAATAGCGTTCATAAGAATGTTCTTTTCTTTGCGTTGCAATCCATATCTGACACCTATCTATCGTTACTATTGCAACTTATGAGGAAGGGAACTCGATTGGAAAAGATGCCAGAATTTCAGTACCTTTTTTCGGCGTGGAGAGTATCTCTATCTTTCCACCGGCAAATGAGACCCGTTCCTGCATACCGAGCAAACCAAGACTTGAGCCACGAATGGCCCGTTCTTGTGCGGCATGCACATCAAAACCTTTTCCATCATCACGAATAATCAGGTGGAGTTCCTGCTTATACTGGTGCAGATCAACATACACATGGCTTGCCTGGGCATGCCGCACAATATTGGTCATAGCTTCCTGGGTCACTCGGAAGCAGACGGTCTCTAGATCGGGCGAGAGACGAGGCACCTGCAAATGCGTGACCAACTCCACCTTGAAACCTGCCCACTGTGCCTGGCGGTCTATATACCAACGGAGGGCTGCTTCCAGGCCAAGATCATCCAGCAACGAGGGGCGGAGGTCAAGCGAGAGGTTGCGTACTTGCTCCAGAGCACCATCAACAATTTTAATACTTTCCTTGAGTGCAGGCGAGAGCGCAAGGGCATCCCGTTGACGCAAGATTGCTTGCAAGCTGATTTTCACCGCAGTGAGTGACTGCCCGATTTCATCATGCAACTCACGGGCGATATGATGTCGCTCCACTTCCTGAATTTCCATCAACCGCCGTGAGAGCTTCTGCAGACGTTCGCGTCCTTCCTGCACTTCTTGAAAGAGGCGAGCATGGTTGATCGCCACCGCCATCTGGTCGGCAACCTCATGGACAATAGAAATATGTTGCTCAGTGAACGCATAGGGACGGGTTGCCCCAAGATTGATGCCGCCTATCAACAGACTATCTGCAATAAGCGGCGCACTGATATAGGAGCGGATGCCAAAATCGTACAGTTCTTTCAAGGCAGGCGTTTGTTCTTCAAGCCGATGGATATCCTCTTCATAATGGGTCGTTTCAACATCTTCGTTCGCTTGCTTGCTGGTCGTAATGAGAGGCAAACGGGTGCCTGGTGACGCAAACGTCTCATCCGTATCTTCACCTTTAATATCTGCTACCAGCGTCATCGTCTGGTCATCCTGCGTGTTGTAGCCAACAATACTTGCCCATTGATAGGGGACCAGGCGGCGCAGGTGGCTCAGGGCAGCCTGCGCAATAGCTTCAGGCGTTTGTGCGGTGAGAATAGCCTGATCTATTTCACGCATATTTTTCAGCCGCTCCGCATACAGGCGCAAGGCACGTTCTGCCTGGTCACGCTCGCTACGGGTTCGCAATGCCATAATACCATACGCCAGGTCGTTTGCCATTTCCATCAAGAGCTTGACTTCTTCCCTGCCAAAAGCGTCTGGCTCCTCGGCATAGATATTGAGAATACCAAAGGTTTGCTTGTTCGCAATAAGCGGGAGTGCGACCGAGGCAGCAAAACCATTGCGTTGCTGCTGATGGTTTCGCGGCGGGCAGGTGGTTTCCTTCACAATGTTTTTTGCGACACAGGGACTGCCCGTCTGGAGAGCTTTTCTGGTTGGTCCCTGACCCTGGTTGGTATTGGTCCAGAACACCTCAAGCGTCTCAATATCCTCATTTTGATGGGCGGCTTTTGCAGCGATACGAATATGCTCGCTATCTTCACCAGGCGCAAATCCAGCCCATGCCATACGATAGCCACCAACCTCAACAATAATGCGGCAGATATCGTGCAAAAAGGCTTCTTCCTCCGTGGCGTGAATAAGGGCCTGGTTGCACTCATTCAACGTGCGCAATGCACGGTGGGCACTGCGCAACTCCTCTTCTGCCCGTCTACGTGCGGTAAACTGCCCAATCTGGCTACCGATATCCGTCATCATTTTCGCAATATCATCGTTGATTTCATACACCGTGCGGCTGAAGAATGCCATGACGCCAATCGTTTCACGACCATTCAAGATAGGGAAGATGATGACGGTATGTATCCCTTCAACCGCAACAAGCGAGGCACGCGGCAGCGATTCATCTGTTTCAATATCTCTGATCCAGGCTGGTTGCCCACTCATCCAGACCTGGCTATGCAAACCACTGGCCGGAGTAAACGTCATGCTGCGGCTGACATCTGCAAATTCTTCAATGTTGAGAGAAGGATTATGCCACATACCCACCCAGCGTAAAACGTGCGTATCACGATCTTCCAGCCATATTTCACCAATATCCCAGCGTTCGCCTTCACAGATAGCTTGCAAGAGATGGGGAAGTGATTGATAGAGCGTATCGGATTGGGCGAGAATACTGGTAACTGCAAAACGAGTCATACGCTGCATCTCGGCCTGTTTGCGCTCGGTAATGTCGCGGAACGTTGCCAGATATGCACTGGTGTTTTCCCAGGCGGTTTCAACCACCCGCATTTCGGCAATAATCGCCTTTCCATCCGCGCGGATAACATCTATCTCGATGGTTTCTCCGCCAACGATAGGAAAGCCAAACGCTTCATTGAGTAGCTGTTCCTTGCGTCGTCCAAAAATAGTTTCGGCGGCCGGGTTGACAAACTGGATCGTTCCCTCTTTATCTACGATGATAATACCATCAGCATTTTTTTCGATAATGGTGCGGAAACGGGCTTCGTTTGCTTCAAGTTCCTGCGTATATTGCTTGATCTCCTGTTGCATGCGGTGGCGTTCCAGCGCATAGCGGATCGAGCGTGTCAGGAGCGGTGGCGAGACACTGCGCTCCCCGCTTTCGAGATAGCCTTTGACCAGGTAATCTTCAGCGCCTTCCTGCACCGCTCTGACCGCGAGTTGGTCATCATTGAGGTCGGTCAGAATAACAAGAGGTATATCTGGTGCCTTGTCTCTGATGGTGACAAAGGTATGATACCCCTGGCTGTCTTCAAGCATCAGATCCATCAAGATAACGTCAAATTGCTCATTGTGAAGCAGGTTCAAGGCAGCATCCAGTCGAGTGACGTGGGTAAACTGGAAGGCATCCGAAGAGACGGTCTGAATAATCCCTTGCACCATAAAAGCATCCTGGGGATTACTCTCTATGAGCAAAATTTTCACCAGTTCCCTGGGCATGGATTCTTCCTCAAGGCGACGATGGGTATTCTCCTGGAAATATGCCTGTACCATGCCTTGCTCAATACGTTTCTCCACTGCTCATTCACCAGCAGATCACGGGAACAACGTTCCATAAGCGTTCCCTTTGCTTCTCGTGTGAAAATAAGCGGGTTACACCTGATACTGTGTCGACTCCCTGACGGACTCTGTTGGGAAACCCCACCTCATGCCCGGACCTTTGCGCTCTTTGCGCCTTTGCGGTGAAGCCTGCCCAGACTTTCCCAACGGAGTTTTGACGGACTCTGTTGGGAAACCCCACCTCATCATGCCCAGACCTTTGCGCTCTTTGCGCCTTTGCGGTGAAGCCTGCCCAGACTTTCCCAACGGAGTCCTGACGGTCGCGGCTCGTTCGGGCATCCCAAAACACGGTTTTTCATGCCACCATGTACGCGGAGTGCATGGGCATCTCAATAGATTATACCATTTTCTTGGGGGGGAGCGTTACGAATCCAATACCAGATCACGCAGAGAGCTACCTACAATGCCTCTTTGCGATTATTCTCACGCTTGACCCGTATGCGGTATTATTGCACCGCACAGTCATACAGCGTCCCGCCAGCACCGCCCGCGCCATCGCCGCCGTCCGCTGCATTGTCGGCACTATCCTTGCACTTTTTCTTGTTCTGTCAAGCTGAAGATGATGAGAATCAACAAGAACGCACATTGACAAAATGGCACCTCTTGGCGTTCTTGGCGTTCTTGGCGGTTGAAATCCGAAAATCTGCAAAGGTAGTGGCAGATGTTTGCGAGCAAGGTCGGCCAACTGAACCAGGTTCGCAAGACCAGAAAGAGCACCAGGTCTATGAACGTACCAAGCAAACCAACGGTCGCAAATCGTGCAAATCGCTGGATGCTGTGGACGGTGGGCAAGAACGTGGTATAGTGCGGGGATGTTTGTGAAAGGTTCATCTCTTTCATTTCTGTCCGTTCATCCTTTGCTTGTATTCAAACGCTATCCCAGATAGGGATAATGACTTCTACCACAGATGAACACGGATACACAGAGATGAATGGATGGATGGATGGATGGATGGATGGCATTCCAGCACTTCTTTTGGACGCTCTCTGTGTTTCTGTCTCTCCGTGGTGAAAAGAAACCATGTATGCGAACATATATGGTACACTGTTCGCGGTCGTTTTGCTGCCTGTACCGTATGATATCAAATTCGCGTGATCACCTGTATTGACTGGTACGATAGAGCGCATTGCAGCCGTTCATCACGCATCACGCATCACGCATCACTGGTATGATATCAGGAACGTGTAGGAATCTGATTTAGACGGTATGAAAAAGCGATGAGGGTTGTTTGTGCGATGGTGCGATGGTGCGAAAGAGCGATACTGCGAGATTGCGTTGATACGAAAATGCGATAGTGCGAAAGAGTACCGTACCATCGTATCCGTCGCACTATTGTCACTTTTGAGAAATCCTGGACTATGCGAAGAACATCAATCTACGACTGGCTAAACTATCTGCTTATCGGGGGCGTGGCTCTGCTGTTGCGCGTCCTCGATCTTGGGCGTTTCCTGAATAGCGATGAGATTAACTTCTGGATAGACCGCTCGCATACCTTTTTGCGTGCCATCCAGAGTGGCGATTATGCTGCCACCGCCATCTCCACCCATCCGGGCGTGACCACCATGTGGCTAGGCAGCATGGGGGTCTTGCTGCGCCGCTTGCTGTTTGAAAATGGTATCCTGACCAATGAGACCTTCCCGATTATCCTGACGCTGATGCGTTTGCCGCTGGTGCTGCTGCATACGGGGGGGATACTGCTGGGGTATCTGCTGCTGCGCCGCCTGTTTGCGCCACCGGTGGCAACACTGGCCGCGCTGCTCTGGGCCACCTCGCCCTTCATTACCGCCTTCAGCCGCATTCTGCATGTGGATGGACTGACTGGCACCTTCGCCACGCTGAGCCTGCTCGCCGCCTGCGTTTTCTGGAACGAGCATCAACACCGTGGCTGGCTGGTGCTGTCTGGCATATGCGGTGCGCTGGCGGTGCTCAGCAAATCGCCCGGCCTGGCGGTAGTGCCGGTGGTGACGCTGCTGGCC
>CAYFVX010000226.1:0-6803 GCA_964346425.1 uncultured Chloroflexaceae bacterium
CAACAGTGGTCGCAGGCAGAATCCTGCCATCAGCAGGCGTTGAAGATTTTTCTTGACTTTGGTGACCGTCAATCGCAGGCATGGTCGTTCCATCAGTTGGGAATTGTCAAGCAGGCGCAGCGACAATGGGCGCGGGCGGAAATATTCTACCAGCAGGAACTCAAAATCCTGGTGGAACTGAATGATCGCTATGAGCAAGCCCGCACCTTCTACCAGATGGGCATGGTATCGCAAGAGCAGCGGCAATGGCAGCAGGCAGAGCACTACTATCAGCAGTCGCTGGAGATTTTCCTGGAGTTTCAAGACCGCCGCAACGAAGCGAAGATCTATCATCAGCTTGGCATACTGGCGCAGGCGCGGCGGCAGTGGGAGCAGGCGGAAGAATATTATCGGCAGGCATTGCGCATCTTCATCGAACTCAACAGTCGCTATGACCAGGCTGGCACCTATAGCCAGCTTGGAACGCTGGCGCAGGCACGCCGCCAGTGGAACCTGGCGAAAGACTACTATCAACAGGTATTACAAATATTTCTCGCCTTTAATGACAAGTATAATCAGGCAAAAACCTATCGGCAACTCGGTCAGGTCGCCCAATCGCAACGCCACTGGATGCAGGCGGAATCCTATTACCAGCAAGCATTGAAAATCTTTTCTTCCATCAATGATCGCTCTGAACAGGCCAATACGCTGGTGCAGTTGGGGATGCTGGCTCGCTCGCAACGCGATTGGGACGAGGCCAGAAGATTCTACGAAGAAGCCCTCACGCTCTTTGCAGAGATGGACGAACGCTACGATCTGGCGAGTACCTACCACAAGCTCTGCATCGTCACGCAGGCGCAGTGTCTCTGGCAAGAGGCAGAAGACTATGCCCGCAAAGCCTTGCATCTCTATATAGACCTGAACAATCTGCATTTGCAAGCCAATATGTATGGGCAGTTGGGCATTCTCGCCCGTGCGCAGAAAGCGTGGCAGCAAGCACGCAAGCACTTTCTGCATGCGTTGCAGATCTACGTTGGCAATGGGGACAACCACAGTGCCGGCATCATTCTGGGCGACCTGGCATGGCTCTGGCGCGAGAGTGGGGATACCGAGTTGCCGGCCGCCATCGCATCGGTGCTCAATGTTTCGGTTGCGGAGATAGAAGAACGGTTGCAGCGCAAGAACCGCTGAGGTGCCTATGAGTCTGCTGTCTATTGCTATTCTCGCCAGAGATGAAGAACGCCTCATCGGAGGCTGCCTGGAAAGCATTGCCGGAGTTGCGGATGACGTGCTCGTGCTGCTGGATGATCGCACGCGCGACCGCACGGCGACCCTTGCGCAGGCGTATGGGGCACGCGTGCTGCTCGAACCCTGGCGCGGCTACTCCGCGCAGCGCAATCGGGCCTTGCAACTCTGTCGCAGCGAATGGATACTGTTTGTAGATGCGGATGAACGCTTGACCAGAGAACTGCGGCACGAGCTCCAGGCGATGCGCGAACAGGTGCTTGCCCTGCCTACCTTTTCAGCGTCATCCGCGGCTGGCTACTGGATCCCACGCTACAACCTCTTCTTCGACCAGATTGTCCACGGCGGTGGCTGGTACCCGGACTATCAACTGCGCCTCCTGCATCGTGAACGTGCGCAGTTCAACGAGCAGCAGATGGTGCATGAGGTTGCCGTGGTAGATGGCCCCACCGCCCGCTTGCAGGAACACCTGCTGCACATCAATATCGAGCGCATGGGCGAGTTCTGGCGCAAACAGGCGGCGTATGCCCTCTCCGAAGCACGCACGCTGGCGGCCGAGGGGCACAGCACCCGCCTGCGCAACTTCATCGGCGCACCGGCCCGCGAGTTCTGGCGACGCTACGTGCAACTCGAAGGACGGCAGGATGGTGTGCTCGGCCTCTTCCTGTGTGGATCGCTGGCGTGGTTTGAGGTAGTCAAGTATGGGTGTCTGCTGCTGATAGAGGAGGAGACAGGACATCAAGGTGTATGCTGATTTTTCGCTGCCAGAATTGAAGCAGAAATTTCAATTGACGATTGCAGAGTCGCAGAGTCTCTTCCACGATGTCCAGCCGGTTGAAATTCCGGCTACGCTGGCTGGTTTACTGGCAGAGAATATCCCGCTGGCCCTTGCGATTGATACCGAAAAAGCTCGCTCGGAATTTATTATCGCTCCCATCCTGAGCGAGTACCGCAAGTTTCTCAAACATCAAGTCAGCATCTTTTCAGGGGTTGAGTTTAGCGTAGATGTAAAGCAAGGGCTGAATGGCACCTGCGATTTTATTATTAGCCGCTCGCCGGAGCAGTTCTCTATCAGTGCGCCGATTGTCGTGCTGGTTGAAGCCAAAAACAACCGTATCAAAGATGGTATCCCGCAGTGTGTTGCTGAGATGGTCGCTTCTGCGCTCTTCAATGATCAGCATGGTATTGCTGCCGAGTCTATTCATGGGGTCGTGACCACCGGTAGCCTCTGGCGGTTTTTGAAGCTCTCAGGCAAGCATGCCTGGATTGACCTCGACGAGTATCACATTCGTGAGGTGGAAAAGATTTTCGCTATTTTGCTTGCAGTAAGTACATAATACCAGTGATGAGTGTTTACGAATACCACAAATGTGTCTCATGAAAATAAACGGGTTTAACTCGATAGGGTGTCTCATGAAAAAATCGCGCTATCGCTCCCCCTACCAATCGTATGCCATCGTTGGCGTGATAGTCGTCGGTGCGGTGATGGTGGCATTGCTCATGTCGGGCAACATGCTCTCGCTGGCGACATGGTGGATATGCAGCAGTATTGCCACCTGGCTGATGTATACCTTCGATAAGATGCAGGCGAAGCGCAAAGGCGCAGGTCGTGTGCCCGAACTGGTGCTGCTCGGCATGGTGCTCATTGGCGGCTGGGCAGGTGGCCTCTTCGCCCTCTTGTTCCCCCGGCATAAAACACGCCACCTGCACTTCATCATCGTGCCGATTGTTGCGGCTGTTTTTCATATTGCCGTGGCGATACGGATGGGGTGGGTATGATACCAGACTACACCAGCACATTCAGCACTGCAAGGAGAGCAAGCCCGACGAGCAGACTGCCTGAAACTGCTGGCGCAACCCACGGTGGCAGTTTCCAACACTTCAGGCTGCTGCCGAGCATTCCAGCGCCCACTGCCAGTGCTGATGCCCATATCGTGCCCAGGAGCGCAAACAGCGTACCGAGGATGGCAAGCCCCACTCTGTAGGAACCGGCTGCATCGGTCACAAACTGAGGCAGAAAAGCAAGCAAAAAGACAACAACCTTTGGATTGAGCAGACACACAGTGAGGGCTTCACCAAAGGTATGCTGACCGCCGACAGTGTGTAGTTGCTGCTGCTCATCATCGCCGCTACTCAGGGTACGCAAGGCACGAATGCCAAGATACAAGAGATACCCGGCTCCAAGCAACTGCACCCCCAGAAGCACATCTGGCCGGCGGGCTATGATGGCACCCAGCCCCAGCGCAACCATAAGCGCATAAAGCAAACTGCCAAGACCGATGGCGAGCGCGGCGTACAAGCCGTGCCGCACCCCGCGCTCGATAGTCCGGCTCACGACATAGATCGTGTTTGCCCCCGGCATAACAATCACCGCGATGGCAGCGACAAAAAACAGCGAAAGATTCATGGTGCTTCCTCCTGCGCCGCTGGTGCAAAGAGCAGGAGAAAGCGTGTGGCTGCCCGTTTCGCTGCCTGTTCGAGCACGCTGTCGGGTGGACACGCTGCAAGCCTTCCGAGCAAACGTCGTATCTGCATGTCACCCGCCGAAAGGCCAAGCAGCGTGTTCACCATGTCGCTCATGTCTGCTGTCTGCGCAATGATGCCGCGCTGCTGGAGATCGCCAAGATAGCGTTCAAGATGCGGCACTGCGTTGTCTCTCCCGTTTTCGAGCAGCACCTGTGCGAGTTCCGGGGTTTCGTTGATACTAGAAAGAGCAACACGGTTTATGCGTACCGACGATTCCGCGAGGACGGTGCGCAGGTATTGATGGCAGAACCCGCTGAGTACCACATGTGGTGGAGCATCGGCAGTGGTGAACAATTCATTCATCCGCTCACCAATGAGATTGGAGTTGGCACGCACCATCTCCGCAAACAACCCCGTTTTGCTGCCAAACCAGCGATAGAGCGTTTCTTTGGAACTGTTGCATGCACGTGCAACGTCAGCCATGCTGAGTTGACGATAGTCCTTCTCGCCAAGCAACTGCTCAACTACAGCAAAGATTTCCTGGACACGTTCTGGTGAATAGCGCATTGTTGTCCTCTTATTCCCATGAGAGAGATATTCGTTGTTCTTCGTGTTCTTCGTGGTTCCTGCCTGACTATCCAAAATTGGCATCACTGCTCGTAGGTCAGATCGTGCAAAGTAAACTGATAGTGACTGTCGAGGACGCCTTCCTCGTCATACCAGCGATAGTCGTACCGCGTCGGTACCATTATCCCGTTTCGCTGAACATAGTCAAGTTTTTGCCCGACCTCGCGCAGGCGCGAAAAGTTGCCGTGCAGCATCGGCCCCGGCGTCTCCATCTGCGTGATGCGACCATCATCGCCAAAGGTGACAAGATAGCGTCCTTCAAGCTGTTCATGGTCAAGTATCAGCCACGCCTGCTGCTCATTGTGGGCTTCCCAGTGGTGATACGCACCCGGCAGCAGCACCCAGGGAAACGACGGTGCAGAGCCAAAGTAGCGCAGTGCCAGATAGCTGTGCAGATCGCGCACATTGGACGCCTCCTGATACTCGGTCTGCATAACGGTTTTATATCCCAGGAATCTGGCACGCATGTTATGCTGGCCCGGCATGTATGCGTCGCGACTATCGAGGACCGGAAGCCCCGGATCCGTTGTATAGAGACCATGCCAAACGTAGCCAGGCAGATCAATACGACTGTGTTGCGTTGCGTGGATGGAGAACTCACCCACCGGCAGCAGGAACTCGCCGGTTTCCTGCCAGCGCACAGTGGCGACTTCAATAGTTTCCCGTTCTGCGAAGGCAAAGCGGAAATAACGCTGAACCGGCTCTGGTAGGCTTGCGTAACGTGCCGGTGTCAGCGAGACGCGCTCGGTGTGTGCTGGTGCAGCAACGTAGTCATGGACAAGCTGGCGATGTTGCACCGCACTTACCACAAATCCGCCTGAGCCAACGCCAATACCAACAAACAGCACCAGCAGGATAAGTACAACGATACGTGTGCGGGTAGTCATACAAACACCTCCTGTTTCAAATAATCACAAAAAAAGAACCGTACCGTTCGGTACGGTTGTAGTATAGATCAACAGCCTCTTATTGTCAAAAGGTTGTACCACTGTAACTGTTCAGAAATGGGTGAAGGACCTCGCGCAAAGGCGCAAAGACGCAAAGGGTCGGGCAGGAGTGGAACCAGCAATGGGGCAAATTGGTTGCACAGCTCTGTTTTCCCTTCCTGCGAATGTGAGCAGATACGTACCATTGTCCTGGAAAAATATGCCGATGTGCCCAATCAAGGATGACCTGCGCACATGGCCCGACGATAACCCGACGGAAAGCGGTGAAGCGGTGAAGCGGTGAAGCGGCCTGAGCGCAAAGCGCAAAGCATCATAGCAGCGGTTTGCAACCGCTGGATATGCCCATCTGTGCTGTCTCGTTCGCGGCAGAACTCGCCCGGCTAGCTGCATGGTGGGAGGCGTCGCATGGAGCGCAGTTGGTGCAGCAACGCGCTCCTATTCCCCCTTTGCGGTTATTCAACTATCCACCCACATCTTCTGGTATCACTCCCATGTGGCCGGGATATTGCGTAATTCCTGGCATACCTGCTCATACGCGCCAGTCGCACGTGTGAGCAGGTGGTCGGTGTCTTCAAGACGGCCGGTCTTTGCTTTGCATTCAAGCTCTTCGCACATTGTTGCCAGGAGCGTCCCGCCGACCTGTCCAGCCAGCGACTTGAGCGAGTGAGCCGCGATATGCAAATCGTTGCTCTTTTGCTGTTCCACCGCATGCTGCATCGCGGTGAGGCGTTCCGCCATTTCGTTGACAAACGTGTCAATAAGGGTCTGTGCTGCGTCTGTTCCATCTTGCCGGGCGAGTGAAACGAATTGGTGCAGCGTTGCCTGGTCAATATGCACCGCTTGCACTGGCGTGGCGGGCACAGGTCGCTGATAGGGACACCACGAAAGCGCATGGCGGAGGTGTTCATAGCCTTGCGCAGCAAACAGGTTGATAGTTGGCAAATGGCTGATCGAGTGGGGAATAATGCATGGACAGAGTTGTACCGAAATAACCGAGACAGGTGCAGATGATAGCTCATTCGTCATATCGAGCACGATAGGGATGCGCTGTTTGATATAACTTGTCTGGTCAATAGCGTGCGGTGAAAGGCAGAGGAGCAGCGCGTGCGTTGCATGTAAAACCTGTTCTACTGTTTCCTGCCAACCTGCTTCTTCAGGCTGAGCATGTTCGGTAAACCAGGGTTCAAAGCCATCTTTGCGCAATTGTTGCGCAAGGGTTTGTATGGCTGGCCTATCATCAGGTGCATGACAAAGGATAATACGTGATGGCATACGCTTTCAACGTTGAACAAAGTATACGAGCCTGTTTGAAAAGCGAAGGCTATCCCGATGCGGGGAGGCTGGAACTATGGATGGAGCATCTTTTCAAACAAATTCGGCATATGGAAAACAATACTGAATAAATAGCATACCATACAGGTCAGGCGAATGCAAAAATACAACCTCTAGTAACATGGCTTTCGCAAAGTCTTACGTCAACAAAACATGGCTTTCGCAAAGTCTTACGTTAAGTGGGGAGCGCGAGGGGCAACGCCCCTC
>CAYFVX010000227.1:0-6802 GCA_964346425.1 uncultured Chloroflexaceae bacterium
CGAAGTCGAAAAAAGAACAAACCCCACGGTAAAATACCGTCCACGATATTTCGTGATGCTACCACGATGGCTCGCTTTTGAAAAAAACCTACACTTGAAAACACGCGTCCTCCCGTTGAGAGTCTATGATGTTGATAGGTGTGTGAATATGATAATATGTTGACGGATACACTAAGATGATTGAAGAGGAGTTCCATGAAAAAGCGTGCATTTATTACTGGCATGACCGGCCAGGATGGGAGTTATCTGGCAGAGTTTTTGCTGGCGAAGGATTATGAGGTGATTGGGATGGTGCGGCGCACCAGCACGGTGACGTTCGAGCGCATTCACCACATCCAGGATAAGCTCACTATCGTCAGTGGCGATTTGCTGGATGAGGTGTCGCTCATCAATGTGTTGCGTGAGTATCAACCGCATGAGGTGTATAATCTGGCGGCGCAATCGTTTGTGCAAACGTCCTGGGGGCAGCCAGTGTTTACTGGCGAGGTGACCGCGCTGGGTGTGACGCGTATTCTTGATGCTATTCGGATTGTTGATCCGACGATACGGTTTTATCAGGCATCAAGTTCTGAAATGTTTGGCAAGGTGCGTGAAGTTCCGCAGAGTGAGGAGACGCCGTTTTATCCGCGTAGCCCCTATGGGGTTGCGAAGGTGTATGGACATTGGATCACCGTCAACTACCGGGAAAGTTATGGGCTGCACGCGAATAGCGGTATCCTTTTCAATCACGAGTCACCACGGCGCGGTATTGAGTTTGTGACACGGAAGATAAGTTATGCGGTGGCACGTATCAAGCTCGGGCTACAGAATGAGTTGCGCCTGGGGAATATGGATGCCCGGCGCGATTGGGGCTATGCTCCTGACTATGTTCGTGCTATGTGGATGATATTGCAGCAGGATACCCCCGACGATTATGTGGTTTCTACCAATGATACGCATTCGGTGCTGGAGTTTGTTGAACTGGCTTTCAGCCATGTGGGGTTGAACTACCAGGATTACGTTGTACAGGATGAGCGTTTCATTCGTCCTGCCGAGGTGGATTTGCTGGTAGGGAATTCGCAAAAAGCACGTGAGAAGCTGGGCTGGCAGCCGGAAGTATCCTTTGAAGAGTTGGTGCAGATTATGGTAGATGCTGATCTGGAGCTGGTTGGTGGGAAGTAATGCCAGTGATACCAAATACGTTTGAATAGTGAGAGAAACCGCCAGGACGCCAAGAACGCCAAGATTCGGGCAAAGAGATGAGAAAAACCTTGTTCTCTCTGTGTCTCCGTGTCTGCGTGGTGAAATAAACCTATTCAGCCGAACATGGTATGACGAGTGATGAGCGATGAGTGGCTGCAATGCACTCTCTTGCACCAGTTTTCTCAACTATTGACCCGAACCTGGGATGATACTCACAGAGGGACGGTAGACGATGGATCGTAGATGGCTACAAGGGACAAGCACCCGCCGCAGGCGTTTGTCCCTTTGTCATGCCAAATACGAATGAACACGATAAAAAACCACAAAGACACAGAGGGCACAAAAGAGACAACAAAGGTGAAAATGTTGTGTTCTTTGTGTCTTTGTGGTGAAAGTATTTATCCGAACCTGGTATCATACCAAATACGAGTGCATGGTTAAAATAAACCGCCAGGATGCGGCAACGCTGCAACGTTGCAACGCTGCAACGCTCTAACGCTCCAACGCTCTGTCGCTTTGTTGCTTCGTTGCTCCATTCTCGAAGCCAGCCGGATGTTCCATGCGATTAAGCCGTTCGGTGATGGAGCGTCGCCATTCTTCATCGGCGACCTGGGTGGAGCGCACGCGGTAGAGCACTTCTTCAACCAACCGTTTGACGCCGTTGCCCACCAGGTCGGCCAGCAAACCAAATTGAAAGGCGTTCAGAGCCATCAGGATGAGGACGCTGCCGATGATCAATGATTGCTCATTTGAGGCTTCAACCAGTTCCAGGCGACGACCGATGAACACGTATGCAGCACGGATGAGAAACGCTATCCCTGCCAGCAGGAAGCCGAGGGCTATGGTTCCGAAGGTGCGCAGGGGTTCAAAGGTGGCGTAGGATCGGGCGATAATGGCAGCCTGCCGTTTGACGAAGTGCCAGTTGCCGCGGTGGAGTTTTGAGGGGCGGCGGACATGGTTGGTGTGGACCGGTACCGTCATGACAGCCAGGCGGCGTTTGCCGGCTTGAATGAGGTTCTCGACGGTGTATGAGAATTCAGTGGTGACGAAGGTGCGCAAGGCTCCCTCACGCGAGAGCGCACGAAAGCCGCTGACAGCGTCGGGTACATCGGTATCGGAAACCCAGCGCACAATGGTACTGCCGAGGTGTTGCAAGCCTTTTTTTAATGGCGAAAAGTGTTCGATGTTTTGCACCTGACGGTCGCCAATGACAATGTCGGCTTTGCCCTGCAAGATAGGGGCTATAAGGCGAGGTATTTCGGTGCCAGGATACTGATGGTCGCCATCGGTATTGACGATGATGTCTGCACCGAGGCGCAAAGCGGTGTCTATGCCGGTCTGGTAGGCGGTTGCCAGCCCTTTGTTGCTCGTGTGGCGTACTACATGGTGCGCTCCGTGAGCCAGGGCAACACGGATGGTATCATCGGTGCAACCATCATCAATAATGAGCACTTCAATCTCGTCAATGCCGGGGATGGCCCGGGGCAAGTGGGCCAGTACGTCGGCGATAGTATCTTGTTCGTTCAGGACGGGTATTTGGATAACCAATTTCATGGATTTTCAGACATTTCTTTCACTTGCTCAGGGATCCAACACAGCCGCATTATAGCATCAAAACAATGTCGCCCATTCGTCATAGCAGGCTTCCAGGCGGGCTTCTAGCTCAACATATTGTTCACCCAGGCTGGTTATGCGGGCGACATCCTGGTCCGCACTGGCTCTTTCCAGGGTTTGCTTGACCTGCGCCAGTTCCTGTTCAATGCGTTCTATTTCGCTTTCGAGTTCTGTCTGACGTTTTTTGCGTTTGCGTTCTTCGGCCTGTGTCTGGCTGGCGTTGGCAGCGGCACTGGCTTTTGCTTTGTTTTTTTGTTCCGTGGCGCGTTCTTGCTCTCTGGCGCGTTTTTGCTGGTATTCGCTGTAACTGCCCAGGTATTCTATGACCTGCCCGTGTTCGATAATCCAGAGTTTGTCGGCCAGCGCGTCAATGAAGAAGCGGTCGTGGGAGACAAAGAAGAGGGTACCAGGGTAGTCGTTGAGGACATCTTCCAGCGATTCGCGGGCGTTGATGTCCAGATGGTTGGTTGGTTCGTCCATGATGAGCACGTTGCTGGCTTGCAAGGTGAGTTGGGCAAGGGCGACGCGGTTGCGTTCTCCGCCGCTCAGGTCTTTGATGCGTTTGAAGACGTCATCTTCGTAAAACAAGAAGCGTCCGAGCAGCGTGCGGGCGCGTTCGTTCCCGATTTGAGGGTTGATGCGCAGGATTTCATCCAGGATGGTGGCCTGCATGTTGAGCGATTCGTGCCCCTGTGCGTAGTAGCCAATGACAACGTTGTGTCCCAGGCGAAATGTGCCACGAATGGGCTGCAGGTCGCCTACGAGGGTGCGGAGCAGCGTGGTTTTACCGCTACCGTTGGGACCTATCAGTGCCACGCGTTCGCCGCGGCGCATTTCCAGTCCATCTACGGTGAATAACACACTATTGCCACGCGCAGGGGTGGTGGAAGGCCGAGTACCATTGGCATAGCCAATGTGGAGTTCGTGAAAGGAAAGCACCATGTCGCCACTGCGCGATTGGGTGTTGAGGTTGAGTTTGAGGTTTTTTTGTTGCTCAGGCCGTGTGAGCATCTGATCTTCTTTGTAACGTTCCAACCGTTTTTCGCGCCCTTTTGCCTCTTTGGAACGCTGGCCGGCTTTGTAGCGGCGGATGAATTCTTCCGTGCGGGCGATCATTTCCTGTTGCGCTTCATATTCTTTCAAGCGACGTTCAAGCCGCTCGGCTTTCAGGACGAGGTAGTGGTTGTAGCCGGCCGGGTAATCTTCCAGTCGCGTGTTGGTTATCTCCAGCGTTCGGTTCGTTACTTTGTCGAGAAAGTAGCGGTCGTGCGAGACGACGATGAGCGTGCCATCCCAGCGTTGCAGAAAACCGTCGAGCCATTCCAGAGCTTGCAGGTCCAGGTGGTTGGTGGGTTCATCCAGCAGCAGCAGGTCGGGGTCGGAGAGCAGGATGGCAGCAAGGGCAGCGCGGGTCTTCTGTCCGCCACTGAATTGGGCGAGTGGCTGATGGTGGTGGGTTTCTGTGAAGCCAAGATGGTGTAGGACGTATTCGATACGTTGTTCTATCTGGTAGCCGCCAGCGTGCTCGAAGCGGGCGGTTATTTCGCCATAGCGTTGCATGCAGTCTTCCCAGTCTGGGATAGTCTGGTCGCTCAGGCGTTCTTCGAGAGTACGCATTTCAGCTTGCAGTTCTTTAAGATGCGCGAATGCGGCTTCCATTTCTTGCCAGAGCGTGCGGTCTATCTCGAAACAAGCTTCCTGCGGCAGGTAGGCTACGCGGTGACCGCGGGTGATATTGATTTCGCCTTCATCGCAGGTGACGAGTCCGCCAATGATTTTGAGCAGGGTGCTTTTGCCGGCACCGTTGACGCCGACGATGGCGAGTTTTTCGCCATGCGAGACCTGGAAGCCTATCTGGTCCAAGATCAGGTCAGCTCCGTAGTACATGGTCAGGTTGTGGACGGTCAGAAGAGTCATATGTTTGTTGGTATGTGTTCTTGCTTATGCCCCATGATTGGGGGGATACTTGTATCACACTTACACTGCATACGTGCATGGTAGCATGTTGCCA
Source organism: uncultured Chloroflexaceae bacterium (assembly GCA_964346425.1). GTDB lineage: Bacteria > Chloroflexota > Chloroflexia > Chloroflexales > Chloroflexaceae > JAAUSY01. The sequence continues at coordinate 4,808 of CAYFVX010000227.1, forward strand.
GGATTATGCAATCGCCAGGTTGCGTGTCGAACAGGTATGGTGCTGGCAGCAGCAGCAACAAACAAAGACCGAACTGCGTCGTATGCGTGGGTTTTGTGCGTTGTTGCGGCAAAGCCGTAACAACGCACAAAACCCACACCAATTTCGTTGTTCACGTCCTATTCCGAACATGGTATGATGGAATTGTTCGCTTGTACGGGAAGCTCTGGTCTGTGACCAGTTAGTGCAATTGCAACCAGGTGCTCTATGAGGCAACAGATAGATGTGCTCTGTCCTTATTGTCGCTCGCAGAATCGTAGAACTGCCAATTTTTGTCAATCGTGCGGCAAAGATATTATTTTGAATAATGATCAGCCTGGCGATGATGACCGCCGCTACTCTATCACGCGGGTTATCAAGGCGGGTGGGCAAGGGGCTGTGTATGAGGGGATAGACCAGGATGGCATCGTCTATGCTATCAAGGAGATGCACGACCATTTTACCGACCCGCAGGAACGCCAGGAGGCTCTCAGGTATTTCAATGCGGAGGCTGAGCTTTTGCAGAGTTTGGACCATCCGCGTATTCCGCGGGTGTTCAGCTATTTTACCGATGAGGGTGGACATTATCTGACAATGGAGCTGGTTCAGGGCGAGGACCTGGAAGAAATTATTGAACGGGAAGGGGCGATTCCAGAGGCGCAGGTGCTTTTCTGGGCCGACCAGATTTGCGATGTGCTGTATTATTTGCATACGCAGGGGCTGGTGTATCGCGATATGAAGCCATCCAATATTATGATTGACCAGGAGGGCAATGTAAAGCTGGTAGACTTCGGCATTGCGAAGGTGTTCGTGCCAAACCAGCGGGGCACGCTCATCGGGACGCCCGGTTATTCGCCACCGGAGCAGTATCAGGGCCTGGTGACGGTTGCTTCAGATATTTATGCACTGGGTGCCACGTTACACCATATGCTCACTGGCAGCGATCCGACGCAACAGACTCCTTTTTCTTTTGCGCCGGTGCGCAATCTGAATGTGAAGGTTTCGCAGCGCACCAGCGAGGCGATTGCACGAGCGTTGCAGATGCGCCCGGAAGACCGCTTCAATACGGTTGTTGAGTTTCGTTCGATGCTGCGTCCGTTGCCGGGTTCCCAATCTGGTGTTTTGCAGGCTTCGCCTGCCAGCACGGTCAATCTGTCTGCGAATGCAACCGTACAATCTTCGCCGCCAGAGAATCAGCCGGTTGCACCAACCCCGCCACCAGTCGCACCGTCTGCTGGTGCAACCAGCGGGAGTTTTGCTGCGCAATCCGTTTCCCCGGCCCCACCTGCTGCCAGCCAGCAGCAGCAGACATCTCCCCGTTCTGCACCACACAAGTCACGCTCCCGTTGCCTGCCTCGTTTGCTGTGGACCGTTGGCATGGTGTTCATTCTGGTTGTGGTGGGATTATCTCTTGGCTTCTTTCTGGTAAGTCGTGTGTTGACGCAGGATCCGCTGCTCGACAGGGGGACCCCCACCATTGCCTCTACCACATCCACACCCGGCAAACCCCTCCCAGGGGGATTTATTTCATTCGAGCTAGAAGTAGCCGTCAGTCAGGATGCGGACGCGGAAACCATCAATGCTGCCTTTCATGAGGCATTAGAAGCACTGGTGAAGGAGAGGTATGGGGCGGATGTGCTCCTGAACGAATCATACACTACATTTGTCGCCACCGGTAAACTGGAGTATCCCAGGTGGATACCGGTTCGCGAAGAGGACAATCAGGTGTATTATCAGGCAACGATGGAGACATTGTTGTATCGGGAGTAGGGGAATCAATGGGTATCACCCATGCGCATCAGGCTACCACATATGTCCCCGTGGGCGCAGCCCCAACCCCCAATCCCTCACATGTGGAGACTTTTTTAGAAACCGCTTTGCAAAGCGGTCGCGGGATACCGTCGCAGCGGCTTCTAGCCGCGGTCGCCACGATTCATGTGATGTTCCTCTCCGACAAGGAGTGTGGCTTGCAGACGC
>CAYFVX010000228.1:0-6775 GCA_964346425.1 uncultured Chloroflexaceae bacterium
TTTGCGGCTTTGCGCCTTTGCGCGAGGCCCTGCCCGGACGTTACCAACAGAGTCCATCCAGGGAGAGGGGCTTCGGACGCCCCCCCCTCCCCTTCCGCCGTGCTTGCCAGATTGCACATCTTCTGCTACCATACCCACCAGCACATTGACAACCAATCATTGCGCGTTCCGCCAGGGAAACGGCTGGCGGGTAAAATGATTGCCGTCACACGCTGCGCCTGGCTGCTGGAACCAACCCCAAACCAGTGGAGGCAGCAGCACGAAAACAGGCACGTGTGGTGCAACCAGACAAGTATCCCCCCCACAAGGGGGTAAAGGATGTGTGGGCCATCCAGCGGGGTAGCCCGTAAATTGTAGTCCATCACCATTATGGCAAAGACCAGATCCTCAATCTCTACCTGAACGAAGTCCATTATGGCAAAGCTGATAATCTCAGGCATTTCAACGGTCCAGGTTAGCTTGAAGCTTTTTTGGCTAAGTCCGTCCAACTCCTGGGAGCGCAGGCGGCTCGCCTGCCCCAGGCAGGGGTTTGCCGCCGCCAAACCCCTACCTGATAACCAATCCCGCATTTACCATCAGAGTCAAAGGGGGTAAAGGATGTGTGGGCCATCCAGCGGGGCAGCCCGCAAATTGTAGTCCATGAAATTCAGGTTCAACAGACAAAAAAAACATCACGCATCGCCCATTCAATCCACATCTTCCCCCACTCCTTTGCAGCGTTTCTTCTGGATCGTTCGGTTCTTCTGGCGGCTCTTTCTGGCATTTCTGCATGTTGCGCTTGTTATTCTGCTGGTGCTCACGGGCCTCGGTTTCTGGCTCCATCATCATTACGGCAAGGACCTGCCCGACCCGCAGAATATCGCCAGCCATCGCTCGTTTGAAAACACGCGTATCTACGCCAGCGATGGGCGTACCCTCCTCCATGAACTCGTGGACCCCCAGGGAGGGCGACGCACCCTGGTGCCCTTTGAACGTATCCCAACTGTCCTCAAAGAAGCTACTATCGCGGTAGAAGATGCGAACTTCTACCGCCACCCCGGCGTAGATATGCGCGGTATCGTTCGGGCCCTCTGGCTCAATTACAAGCACCAGGAGATTGTCAGTGGCGGCAGTACCATTACGCAGCAACTGGTGCGCAACATCTTGCTCCCCCCGGAACAGCGCGGACGCGATATACCAGAACCACAACTGTATGAACGCAAGGTACGCGAAGCCATCCTCTCCTATCGCGTCAGCCGTGAATACAGTAAAGACCAGATTTTCAACCTCTACCTCAACGAAGTCTATTATGGAGCCCAGGCATATGGTGTTGAAGCGGCCGCACAGGTTTACTTTAATAAGCATGTCTGGGAATTAACCCCTTCCCAGGCAACCTTGATCGCCGGCTTGCCCCAATCGCCCACGCTTCTGAACCCCTTTACCAATATGGAAGGAGCACGGCAACGTCAACGGATTACCATAGACCTGATGGTCAAAAACGGCTATCTGACCCCTGCGCGAGCAGAAGCAATCTATGCACAACCGATTGCACTGGCTCCCCCGACCACCAGCATTGTTGCGCCCCACTTTGTCTTCTACGTTCGAGATATGCTCGAAAAGACCTATGGCCCCGACCTCGTGTATCGTGGTGGGCTACGCGTTACCACCAGCATAGACCTGCACTGGCAGGCAGAAGCGCAACGTATTGCCCGCGAGCAAATCGCCAGCCTGCAAGAGCGGAATGCGCACAATGCGGCTGTGGTTATGCTCTCGCCACAAGGCCATATCCTGGCGATGGTGGGTAGCATTGACTATCAAAATCCTGATATTGATGGACAGGTGAACGTTGCGCTTGCCCCCCGCCAACCCGGCTCGGCACTCAAACCAATTGTCTACGCGGCTGCCTTGCAGCACGGCTGGACGCCAGCCACCGTCATCTGGGATGAGCCAACCTCTTTTGATAACGGCAATGGAACGGTCTATGCCCCGATGAACTATGACAATAGCTGGCATGGGCCACAACGGTTACGCATGGCATTGGCAAACTCGCTCAACATCCCCGCCGTCAAAGCTCTGGAATTTGTTGGCGTCCAGAACTTCGTGCGGTTGGCCTCCCGAATGGGCCTGACCACGCTGGATGACCCTGCCCGCTATGGGCTTTCCATGGCCCTGGGCAGCAACGAAGTGCGCTTGCTTGACCTTACCGTTGCCTACAATACGTTGCGTAATCGTGGCTATTATCAACCACCGACTGCCATCCTCAAGGTGGAAAACAGCCGTGGCGAAGTTATCCTCAAGCCACAGGAAGCAGGCTGGGAACATCAAGTTATGGGGCACCAGGGCGAGCAAGTTGCCTACCTCATAACCGATATGCTCAGCGACAATCAAGCACGCTGGTATATGTTTGGGCGCAACAACGTGATGGAACTGCCCAATGGCATTACGGCCGCCGTCAAGACCGGCACCAGCAATGATTGGCGCGACTCCTGGGCCATAGGCTATACCCCTGACATCACAGTGGGCGTCTGGGTTGGCAACAACGATAACGCGCCCATGCACGAAATCGCCGGAGCCAATGGAGCGGGGCAGATATGGCATGAAATAATGGTTGCCTATTACCAGAACCGCGTGCCCCAGCCTTTTGCCCAGCCTGACGGTATTGTCCAGCGAACTATTTGTGCGGGTACCGGCACACTGGCGCATGTATCCTGTCCACAAACGTTTCAGGAGTATTTTATTGCCGGGGTTGAACCTTCATCGCTGAACGTGACCTACCAGACCGTTCGGGTGGCTGGTGACGGAACGTGCCTGGCGACCGCCTACTCGCCCCCTTCGGAAATACGCGAAGTCACCTTCACCGTCTACCCCAAAGAATTCCGTGGCTGGGCACAGCGCAATGGTATTCCGCAACCACCGACACACCCCTGTCCACAAAAAGCCTCTTCTGAAGAGGCTGTAGCCTATCTAGCACCAATACCCCCGGAGCGTGTGGTGCAGAATAATCAGGTGGTGATCAACGGAAATGCCCACTATACCTACCGCCTGGAAGTGGGAGCAGGGCGTCAGCCGCAATCCTGGGTATTGCTGAACCAGGGACCGGGTGGCGTGAAAAAGGGATTGCTGGGTGTCTGGAGCACCACCGGCTTTGCTGCTGGCGAATATACCATTCGTTTGCAAGTCACGACCCCGGAAGGGTTTACCTTAGAAGCCAGTCAGACGATGAGTCTCCAGGAGTAAAAAAATACCCTGAAAGGAAGCCGGGAGTATGTTATAATAATCACGCATAAGAGAGTACCAGGAACATGCACATTGACAACCAATCATTGCGCGGTTCCGCCAGGGAAACGGCTGGCGGGTAAAATGATTGCCGTCACACGCTGCGCCTGGCTGCTGGAACCAACCCCAAACCAGTGGAGGCAGCAGCACGAAAACAGGCACGTGTGGTGCAACGAGACAAGTATCCCCCCCACAAGGCGACTCTGATGGTAAAGGGGGGATTGGTTATCAGGTAGGGGTTTGGCGGTGCCAAACCCCTGCCTGGGGCAGGCTTTACCATCAGAGTCAAAGGGGGTAAAGGGTGTGTGGGCCATCCAGCGGGGCAGCCCGTAAATTTTAGTCCATGCACGTTCTGAAGCACGCAGTATTGCAAGGGTCGCCCGAACCACATTTCCCGCATTATTCAGCCCAGAAATGAGTAACGTATGGAACACCATCTTCCATTTATTGACCATGAGAGCGAACTGGCTTTTATTGACAGTGTGATACAGGAATGGGGCACCCGTCGAGTTTTGTGTATTGATGGGGTGGCTGGTAGTGGCAAAACCTATCTGTTGCAAGAGATACACCGACGGTATACCGACGGTCAGAGCAAAACGGTGCCGGTGGTCGTGACGGATATCATAGACTTTGACGATCCGGCCTTGCATTTTTTTCAAAACGTCGGCTGTAAAATGGCGCACATGATGGGCGAGAAACTCTTTGAACCCTATCTCCGCGTATTGCTGAACTGGCGGCGCATGGAGGCATCCGGGGTTGGGCTGGAACAACTCAACCAGGCTTCGCTGGCCGTCAACCGCACCTTTGTCGAATGTTTCAAAATGATCTCGGCACGCGTGCTGATTTTGATGGACTCGATAGAATCCCTGGAGCAATCCGATTTGCTGAGCTACATGATAGACATAGGACGTCAACTTGAAAATGTCGTCCTTATCATAGCGGGAAGAAATACCAGCAACATTGCCGAACCCCTGCGGGCTGAAATGGGCAAAGATATTCAAACTATTCCCCTGGAACCCTTTGCAAAGAATGCTGTTGAAACTTACATCCATCTGAAGCACGCAGTATTGCAAGGGTCGCCCGAACCACATCTCTTTGCCAAACTGATGGTGCTTACGGGTGGACATCCTGTCTTGCTCGACATGGCGATAGAACGGTATACGCATGGCCCGGCTTCTGCCTGGCTGATAGAGCAGAGTGCCGGTGAGATTGAGACATTGCCCCCGGATCAACGCCAACAATACCAGGAAGAATTTGAACGTGAGTTGGCTCGCTATGCGGCGAATATTCGTCAGGATGAAGGGTTGCTCTCCATGATACTGTCGCGTATCTATCCCCTGAATATTCCAATGATTGCTGCGTTGTTGGAGAGAGGGGAAGATGCCGCAACCGAGTTGTTTGAAAAGATGCAGCAACTGGTGTTTGTCAAAAAACTGCCAGAGGACCGTATCTGCTTGCATGAAGCAGCTCTCCGCATTATTAGCAACCATATCTGGGCTGAGGAAGACCCGTCTGAAGAAAAACTCCGCCATTATTCCCGCATTGCAGCCAGCCATCTGTGCCACCAGTATGAAGCTATCACCCGTCGTCTTGAACACCTGCATGCGCTCGAAGCAACCGAGTTTGAAGACCAGCATGAACATCGGGCAGATAGCCGCGATGTCTGGTACAAAGAATACTACATGCCGTTGGCTTGCGATCATTTTCTGGAGCGTGCCTCGCTGGAACATGCGCTCAATCGAGTGCAGGTGCAGGAGTTGTATTATACGTTGTATGTTGATAGTTCTGAGGGAATACGCACGTTTGCCAGTATGTTTGATGAGGCGAATCGCGCCTATAACTTCCGCTTGCGCAATATTCTGCTGGATACGCTGCAACATCACATCCAGAACGTTGCGCCTGAATATCAACGGGAATGGGAGAGACGACGCGTCGTCTGTTTGCTGGATGATGCAAAGTATGAAGCGGCCCGAGAACTGGCAACCAGCATAGTGAACCAGGAAGAGTTAGCAGCGGAGCTCCAGATTGAGACGCTCATTGAGCTTGGAAATGCGGAAGGGCGACTGGGCCATCCTGAAGAGGCTTTTGCCAACTTTGAGCGTGCCATGAATATCAGCAAGGAGCATGGCCTCGAAGCCCATTTTGCCCGTGCGCAGTATGCTCGCGGCTGGGCATATAGCAATCAAGGCAGATATGACCTGGCATTGGATGACTACCTGGAAGCCTATCAGCTTTGCTTAAAACTCTCAGATTTTCACCAGATTGCCTGGATACTCCATAACATGGGATACATTCATGCGCTGCGGGGGAACCGTCAGTCATCGCTAGAAAGCTGCCATGCTGCGTTGGATCTCTGGGAAGAACTGGACTACCCGCGGGGACTGGCGGCAGCATACACAGTGATGGGCGATGCGTATGCTCGTTTTAATCAATCAGCAGACGCCCTGCTCTACTATTCCCGCGCTCTGGATATTTTTGCACGGCAAAATGATATCGAGTGGATGAGTATTGTTCGTTGTGGTCGGGCGTTTGCCTTTCAATCGCTCGGTGAATTAGAAAAAGCAGAAATTGAGCAAGAATGGGCCCTGGCGCATGGCTCTATTATCCTCAAACCGCGCATCCTGCACTCGCAATTTTTGACCTGGCTCTCCCGCGGAAATATCCCCAAAGCACGCGAGATACTCCAGGCGTGCCGCGCGACGAGTCAACAGATTGGCGATTATTTTAATGACTACAAGAGCTTTGCGGATATGATAGAGCTGGCCTGGGAATGTGAAGAATGGCACAAGTGGCAAGAATATCAAGATGAGCATACCCGACTGTATGGATATCGGGAAGGGGTGGATGCGCTCCGATTGCGGGGGTCGTGCCTGCGAAAAATAGCAGACATGGCAGTATGCAATGGAGATTATGATGCAGCTCTGGCAGCCTATGAACATGGGCTACCGCTCGTAGCGGAATACGAAATCCATGAACGCTACACCATCCGTGCCCAACTGCGCCAGACAGATAAACGACTCCGCGACCACGTCCCAGACACAGTCATGCACCGCCTGGGCAAAGACCTGGCATTGTTCTGGCAGTCGCGCCCTGAACTGGTGACCAGATATCCGGAGGTCCTGTTAATGTTCAAACGGTGGTAAATTATCTCGATTGCCCAAAAAAACAAATGATGGATAGTTCTATCTCCCGCCGGTATATGTTTGCTGGCGGGAGTAGTGATCTTGTGCATGCAACGTGTGTATGGAGGTAGACAACATGATATCCATGCCCAGAATAAAGCAGGCAGTGAGACAGGTAAAAAAACTGTTTGTAACGCCTCTTCTTCTTCCTTTTGCCCTGACGACCGAAAAACAAGCTATTGTGAGCGATGTTCGCAGATGGACAATCCTTGAAATCAATGAGTATGCCAGTCCGTCCGAGTTGGACAATCTATTAATCCTGCTCGGAGAGTACAGAGAATTTCGGAACCTCTATTACTATCGCATATTTCAGGGGAATATGCTCGCTATTATCTTTA
>CAYFVX010000229.1:0-6768 GCA_964346425.1 uncultured Chloroflexaceae bacterium
AGGCGTTTCCCCAACCTATCTGGAAATCGTTGGCAGAACGGGTCAGTGCTTCTTCGCTTGGCAATGAGGAAGCACGCAATCTGCGCCGATTGCTCTTTTCCGGGGCGGCCGAGGTGGAGATGGACCGCCAGGGGCGCATCCTGATACCGCAAAACCTGCGTGATTACGCCAGCCTGAATGAACGTGTGATTGTGGCCGGGATGAATACGTACTTTGAAATATGGGCGTATGAACACTGGCAAGAGGTGCTGGGCAATCTGGATGCAAGCTCTGGCTTGATAGCCGAACAGCTCTCAGATTTAGGAGTTTGATGCCCTCAAAGGTGACCGTGACCGTAGACGAGGAACCAGAGAGCGTGGATACGCATCGGACGACTGTCGCTGGGTCTCTGTTGTAATAACAAGCACTCCTCCCTATCCGGCGTGAGTGGAAAGACACACACAAAACTGGAAGCTGACATTTGTACAACAACGACAGGTGACTATCACCACACGCCTGTTTTGCGCGACGAAGTTCTGGCGGGATTGCAGCCCGCACCCGGAAAACAGTATATTGATGGCACAGTAGGTGGCGGAGGGCATACTATAGCAATCCTTCAGCGCATCGCACCAGGCGGGCAGTTACTCGGCATAGATGCCGACCCGGCAGCACTCGCGGCAACGCGAACACGGTTGCCTGAACTGTCCGCCGAAGTTTCTACACAGGCCAGACTGGTGCAAGGCAACTTCGCCAATATGCGATCGCTGGCCCTGGCGCACGGTATGGGTGCAGTGGATGGTATACTGCTTGACCTGGGTGTGTCTTCTTATCAGCTTGATACCCCAGCCCGCGGCTTTTCCTTTGCGCAGGATGGTCCGCTGGATATGCGGATGGATCCGAGCTACGAGGAGACGGCCGCTACATTGCTGGCTCGTCTCAAGGAGCAGGAAATCGCTGATATTCTCTATCGGTATGGCGAGGAACGGTTTTCGCGGCGCATAGCTCACCGTATTGTGCAACAACGCGAGCAGCAACCTGTTGAGACAACCCACCAGCTTGCGAAAATTGTTCGGCGGGCAGTGCCCGGTCACAAGGGAAAGGGGAGAAGACACGAGCATATTCATCCAGCCACCCGCACCTTTCAAGCTCTGCGCATTGCGGTGAATGGAGAGCTTGAACGGTTGGAGCAGGCTCTCCCGCAAGCTGTGCAGTTGCTACAGACGGGTGGCAGGCTGGTCGTTATCAGTTTTCATTCGCTGGAAGATCGCATCGTCAAGTGGTTTTTTCGTGCCGAGTCCGGATATGGTGGCAGCGAAGCTCCTGACCGTCCTGTGCAATTACGCATTATCACGAAGAAACCGGTCGAGGCGCAAGAAGAAGAGCGACAAACAAACCCACGCAGCCGAAGCGCACGGCTCAGAGTAGCAGAACGTATTTGAAGGGAAGTAGGGCATATGGCAGCACTGAGTGATTCGTTGTTTTCGGCCCGTCGGCGACAATTTCAACAAACATTCGATAGTGGACGCTATCTGCTGCATATCATTATTTTGTTGTGCCTGATGAGTTTGTTGACATTGGGGCAGACGGGCGTGGTTGCAACCAAAGGATATGCTGTTTCGACGCTTGAAAACGACAAGAAAGAGTTGGTACGGCTGCGAGATCAGTTGGAAGTTCGCTATGCGACGGCGCAATCGCTTGAGCGAATACGCCGAAGAGCAGAGCAACTTGGCCTGCGCCCTACCCGGCAGGAGCAGATACGCTACATAACCATTGTTGATCCAACATTGGCGGCTGAGGAAGAGGTGCAGGATTTTTCGCCATAACCAGTGCTGAGAGGTGGCAACTGTGGATGGTTGACCGTAGACGGTAGACACGATAGACAGACATGGAGCCCATGCAAACGTTCTACTGCACACGTTGACCGTACAAAACAGCACATCCCTTTGCGGCATAACCAGAGGGAAACAGACAGGGAAGCAAACAAGGAAGCGGATAGAGTTCAATGATCCATAACCAATGGAACAAACGCAAAACAAGCACGTACCCCGCTACCCAGGTTATGCTCCAGCCCGGCCGCATTTATGCGATGATGATTTTTTGCCTCATCATCGTTGGCTGGGTAGCCGTGCGCCTCGGCGATTTGCAGATAATGCAGCATGCAGAACTTTCGGCGATGGCGCAGGGCGAGATTATGAAACAAATTACTATCCAGCCGGATAGGGGGCTTATCACCGACAGCCAGGGCAATGTGCTGGCGATGGACGTGGAGCGACAAACGTTGTGGGTCAACCCGACCAAGATAGCTCCCGAACGGGCTACCAGTCTGGCATTGACGCTGGCTTCTATTATGGATAAGGATGTGCAGGAGTTGCTGTATACCTTCAGCCAGCGCGATTTGCAGTGGGTGCGGGTTGCTCGCTGGCTCAAGCCAGAAGTTGCCGAGCAGATTGCCGCATTGCAAGAGCCAGGGTTGTATCTTATCTATGAGCCACGCCGCGTCTATCCACAAGAAAATTTTGCGGCGCATGTCATTGGGTCGGTCAATGATAATGGTGATGGTATCAGTGGTGTTGAAAGCTACTACAACAATGCCCTCAAAGGCATCACGGGCACGTTGCAAGCTGAATTTGACAGCCAGCAAAATCCCATAGCTATTGCCCCACAAGAGAGTACGCCTGCGCGACCGGGTATGCATCTGCAATTGACTATAGACCCGGTAGTGCAGCATATTGCAGAAACAGAGCTGGAAAAAGCTGTCCGCGAGCATTCTGCAGAGGCAGGGCTGGTGCTTATTATGGAGCCAGAGACTGGTGCGATACGTGCGCTGGCAACATGGCCCTCATTTGACCCCAATCGGTATAGTGATTACCCCTCAGACATTTATGGTCGCAATCCGGCGATAAGCAAGCTGTATGAGCCTGGCAGCACCTTCAAGATGGTGACGGTGGCAGCCGGTTTGCAATCCCGTTCTTTTACGGCCGATACGCAGGTCAGTGATCCAGGCGTTATCAATCGCTTTGATGTGCGTATCCATAACTGGAACTCCATGGGCAATGGCATGATAGACCCGGCGGATATGCTCTACTATTCGAGCAATGTGGGAGCCGTGCAGTTTAATGAGATGACCAGTGCGGAACATTTCTATCCAATGGTGGAGAAGTTTGGATTTGGTTCGCTCACTGGCATTGATCTTGGAGGGGAAGAAAGCGGCATTGTGCATGACCATACTTCACCGAGCTACAACGAAATTCTGCTGCGCAGTAATGCGTATGGGCAGGGTATTGCCGTAACTCCCTTGCAGATGGTGCAGGCCGCGGCGGTTATTGCCAATGATGGGGTTATGATGCAGCCGTATGTGGTTGCCAGGCGTTGCTGGAAGCCTGATCAACAGGCTACCCAACAGCCAGACGATTCTCAGGAGCATACCGCAAGGACCGCTACGCCTCCTTTGAATGATGAAGAGCATGTCTGCGAGACAACCCGACCAACAAAAGTTGATGAGGTTATTGAGCCAGGGGTAGCCTGGACCATTCGCCGTATGCTGGTGCATTCTGCCAATCACTATGCTCCCATCGTCTGGGGCGGATATGCAGACCAGTGGCTGGTGCCCGGTTATGAGGTCTGTGCCAAGACCGGGACCGCTTCGATACCACTACCTGAAGGAGGCTATGATCCCTACAATGTTATTGGTTCGGTACTTGGTTTTGCGCCGGCTGAAGATGCCCGCTATGTGGTGCTGGTGAAGATTGACCGCCCCAAGCGAGATGCGTGGGGCCTGGCAACATCCGTGCCGGTATTCCATCATGTTGTGCGGCAGTTGATGCACTATGAACGAATTGAGCCAAACCCGCAACTGGTCAGTCCGGGGCAGAGGTAAGGAGAGGTCATTACTGAAAAATTGTGTTTTGTGCTACAATGCCGTCCGGTGAAGAATATTGGAGCACCCGGCAAGCGAAACGAATCTCATACCCTTTGAGTGTATCCTTTCGTGATTGAGAGGAGCTTCCGCATCGCTTTTGCCCAGAAGTTCAATATTCTCTGTGGATTCTTTTGTATCAGTGTGGAGGACGGCTTGCTAGAACTAGCACATGTCCTGAGCGGTGTCCAGCCAGAATCAGAACGACACGATAGCATTCTGCCGTCAGCGTGGCAACATTTCTTTTTTACCGAGACGGTCTCTGATTCGCGCGAGGTTGTTCAAGATAGTTTATTCGTTGCGCTTGCCGGCGAAAGAACAGATGGACACCTTTTTCTTGCAGATGTTGCAGCGCGTGGTGCGCGTGGTGCGCTGGTGAAGTCATCCGAAATGACACGGCATCATGCCAGCCTGGAAGCTATCCAGCGCCCCTGGCGCATGCTGGATGGTGGCGGAAGAGGCGACCAGGCAATAATGCAGGTTGTTCAGGAAGTTCCTGAGCCGCATGTGTTTCTGTTGATTGCCGTAGACGATCCGTTGAAAGCTCTCCAGCGGCTTGCTCTGTATCATCGCTCTCGGCTCACGCCGACGGTTGTGGGTATCACCGGCAGCGTGGGTAAGACCTCTACAAAGGAGGTCGCGGCGGCCGTACTTCACCGTCGTTTTTGTACTTTAAAAAGTAAAAAGAGCTATAACAGTGAGGTCACCCTGCCCACAACCCTGCTCCATCTGACTGCCGAACATGAGGCGGCGGTGGTGGAGATGGGTATGTGGGCACCGGGCGAGATTCGGTTGCTTGCGAGTCTTGCCCGGCCTCACATTGGCATCGTGACCAATGTTGGACCCTCCCACCTGGAACGGATGGGGAGTTTTGAGGCTATCATCAATGCCAAAGCAGAGCTGGTGGAAGCCTTGCCAGCCAATGGGGTTGCCATTCTCAATGCCGATGATGTGCATGTGGCAGCAATGGCGAATCGCACGCAGGCCCGTGTTTTTCGCTACGGTCTGATCTCTTCAGCAGATGTCTGGGCAGATGCGATTCAGAGCCTGGGAGTTGCAGGCATAGCGTTTCGTTTGCACTATGGGGATGAAGCGTATGATATTCGTCTCCCTTTTCCTGGAACACATTACATCTATACCGCTCTGGCTGCAACTGCTGTTGGTATCATTATGGGGGTCCCGTGGGAGGATATTCTCAGCGGGTTGCAGGACGAAAGTGTTGCTGTCAGGATGAATGTTGTGGAGTCGTTTACCGCCGAAGGGAAGTATACGCTTATTGATGATACGTATAACGCTTCACCAATGTCTACGCTGGCAGCCCTCAGTGTGCTTGCTGAGTGTGCAGGACGACGCATTGCCATTCTTGGCGATATGCTTGAATTGGGATCATTTGCGGAAGAAGGGCATCGGATGGTTGGTCGTCGGGTTGCAGAAGTTGCTGACCGGCTCGTTTGCGTGGGGAGGCTTGCTCACTGGTTTGCAGAAGAAGCACATGCATGTGGCATGGCACGTGACCATATAACCCTGTTTGAGCAAAGCGAACAGGTTATACCAGAAGTTCTGGCCCTGGTAGCCGCAGGAGATTATATCCTTGTCAAAGGTTCACGGGGAATTGCAATGGAACAGATTGTTACTGCTCTGACCTGTGAACACCCGCAGAATGTGGCAGAGAGAACAGAGAAAACAGCGTATTCTTTAAGGGAGGATTTGTGAATATACTGCGTGCAGTGCTGGTCCAGGATGTCGCCCGTGCGCTCGTGCTGGCCGCGGCAGCCTTTTTAGTCATGCTTCTGGTTGAGGGGTGGTGGATACAGTTTGCTCGAAAGCATAAAATCGGCAAACAGATACGTGTTGAAGGACCAGAGAGCCACATGACCAAAATGGGAACGCCCACGATGGGCGGCATTATGATTATCGGAACGGTCGTGGTTTTGACTATTCTGTTCAATCTGGTAGATCGCTGGTCCATGCTGGTTCCTATTGGTGTGTTGCTGGCATTTGCGGTGCTGGGTGGTATTGATGACTGGATGACGCTGACCCATTCGAAATATAAAACCTATGGGTTTACGGTTCGCAACAAGTTCTGGCTTATGATGGGGATTGCGTTTGTTGCAAGTTTGATTCTCTATCTGCCAACTCCTTTCGGGTTAGGACATTCCGGTCTGGTACGTATTCCGTTCGTTGGGATTTTCAATATTGGGTTTCTGTTTATTCCGCTGGCAACAGTCTTGATTGTGGGAACGGCAAATGCGGTCAATCTAACCGATGGGCTTGATAGTCTGGCTGGTTGGAATCTGACGCTGGCATTTACGGCCTATGGGGTGATGACTTTTTTGTCTGAACCACGGTTGACCAATCTGATGGTTTTCAGTTTTACGGTGGCCGCATCGTGTGCAGCATTTTTGTGGTACAACGCGTATCCAGCACAGGTGTTTATGGGCGATACCGGTTCGCTGGCACTGGGGGCAGTGCTGGCGGTGGTGTCGTTGCAATCGCAGCAGTGGATTTTGTTGCCGATTGTTGGGATTATTTTTGTACTTGAGGCTCTGTCGGTTATTATCCAGACGAGTTATTTCAAGTGGACGAAACGCCGCTTTGGGGAAGGGCGACGGGTGTTTATGATGGCTCCGTTGCATCACCATTTTGAGCGTATTGGCTGGAGTGAGACACAGATAACGCAACGGTTTACGTTGATTGGTGCTATTGCTGCGATTATTGGTATCTCTATGGCGTTGACGTTTGCTGCCAATACGCATTCGATGCAACTGGCACCAACAACAACGCTTATCCCGGCCTTTTACACCGGCGGGCTGTAAGTGGTAGCACCACGAAACATCGTGGACGGGATTTTACCGTGGGGTGTGTGCGTTTTT
>CAYFVX010000230.1:0-1903 GCA_964346425.1 uncultured Chloroflexaceae bacterium
CGCCACCGGAGAATGGTGAGCCACCAACTTCACAGTTGTACTGTGCCATCGCACCCACCAGGGTCACGGAGTCACCACAGTAGGGGCGGCTGTCGCCATCACATGCCACTCCATTATAGGAGTCATCTGTGGGGGCGTAGAGTTCAACCTGGACTATCTGGGTACCGCCGGGCACGTTCTCGAGCAGTAGCTCTTCGATGTTCACCTGGAAGGTGTCTGTGTTCGGGTGGTCTATGACCTTTTCAACTTCCACACCACCGGCGCGTGCTCGCAGCACGGTAATACGTGGGTCGTTTGCATTGAGTTCCATCAATGCGACACGCACCCCTATGTCGCGAACTTCTCCTTCTGGTATGGGTTCCAGATACAGGTCAATGGTGGCGTACTGCTTATCGCCGCCGCCCCAGACAACCTGGTTGGTCGTCTCAACTGCGCCCGAGTAGTCGCCATCGGACACCGGGAATGCGTAGTATGAGACCAGTCCTTCTGTCTTGTGCCCCACACCATCCACGTAACCATTGCCGTCAATATCGAGCGAGTAGCTGGTACCAGCCGCGCCGTCCATCTCGTAGATGTAGGCGTAGTAGGTGGATGCCTTCGTTGCGGACTGCTGTGCAGCTACATTTGTGGAACTCATACCGTGCGTGAACGTTGCCGACGTATTGATCATGCTGCTATCTGATGACCATGCGCCCAGTTGCACGCGTGACCACACTGCGCCTGCTGGCACGGAGACCGACTGACCGTTGAGGTTATGGTAGTCGGGATGCATACCCGCACCCATCATACCAACCTCGACGCCCTGGCAGACGTAGGCTGCATCGTTTGGCTCGTCATCGGTGCGTGGGTCAACCTGTGGTGGCTCCGGTGTTGGTGCAGGGCACTCGTCGCTTGGCTGCCAGTAGTAGTCCACACTCGGGTTGCCGCCACCTGGCTGCGATACAACCTGGCTTTCACCCGTGGGGTTGTTATTTTCGTCAAGTTCCTTGACGCGCATAGCAACTTCTGCGTGGGTTTCCACAACCTCGTCTTCGGAACGCATACCAGGCCAGTACACATGCATGCTGATTGATCCGTTACCAGTGAAGACGTACCCGCTGTTTTCCTCGCCATTGGGCGTGGTTGTGTTGCCCGTCGACCACTTGGTGTACATATCCGTGACTGGCAGTCCGTTATCCGGGTTGACCAGTCCGTCCGGTGTAGAAAGCTTGCCACCCGGGTCGTTGCTGTCTGGATGGACCACGTTCCAGGTATGTGACAGCTTGGCAATCTTGCCAGCGGGCACAGAGTAGTTGATGGTGACTTCCATCCACTGTGGTTCTGGCAGGCAGACCTGGGTGTTTTCGTCGGCGTATTCTGCCTCCGGTGTTGCAGCTTCGGCGGTTGCGGTGGCGTTTGCCTCCGCTGTGGCGGTCTCTGCCTCGGCTGTCTGGTTGGCTTCTGCCGTGGCCGTCTGGTTGTCATTCGCGGTTGCCGTCTGGTTGGCATTCGCAGTTGCCGTCTGGTTGTCATTTGCGGTTGCTGTCTGGTTGGCATTCGCGGTTGCTGTCTGGTTGGCGTAGGCCGTTGCCGTTTCGTTCAGTTCCGCTTCCGCCGTTTCGTTGGCGATGGCTATCGCTGTTTCGTTGGCTTCCGCTGTGGCTGTTTCGTTGGCTTCCGCTGTGGCTGTTTCGTTGGCTTCCGCTGTGGCCGTCTGGTTGACCTCTGCCGTGGCAGTGTTGTTGGCTTCTGCCGTGGCCGTTTCGTTGGCTTCTGCCGTGGCCGTTTCGTTGGCTTCTGCCGTAGCCGTCTGGTTGGCTTCTGCCGTGGCGGTCTCATTGGCTTCTGCCGTGGCCGTTTCATTGGCTTCTTCTGCCGTGGCCGTTTCGTTGGCTTCTGCCGTGGCCGTTTCGTTGGCTTCTGC
>CAYFVX010000230.1:2003-2693 GCA_964346425.1 uncultured Chloroflexaceae bacterium
CCGTGGCCGTTTCGTTGGCTTCTGCCGTGGCCGTTTCGTTGGCTTCTGCCGTGGCCGTTTCGTTGGCTTCTGCCGTGGCGGTCTCATTGGCTTCTGCCGTGGCCGTCTCGTTCACTGCCGCGGTTGCGGTTGCATTCGCGGTCGGTGTGTTGGTCGGCAGAACGTCCGTCGCGGTCGGCGTTGGTATCGGTGTATTGGTCGGGTCAACACATGCCTCGCCCGTGCGCACGATGGTGCCGTTGTCAAATTTGCCCACCGTATGATCGGGGTCTGTTGTTTCCGCGATAACTTCCGCGTTGATCTTGATCTCGGCATCATCCTCGGCGGTCAACCATGCATCATTGACGGTCAGCAAGATGTCCTGCGAGACGGTCTCATCCGGTCCAATGGTGCCAGCTTCCCACTCGTTAGGGAAGATACTGGTGACATACTTTTCGCCACCTTTGGTGACTTCAATCGCAACCACAACGCCCTGAGCACCGGCTGGTTTCTCGCCCGTGTTCATAACATTCACGGTGAATGACGGGGTGCAGGTGCCATACTCATCAACCGTCACTTCCAGGGAAGCGTCGAATTCCTTGCCTTCTTCGTCGTCGCTCACTGCCTTTTCGGTTGGTGTGGCGGTTGGGTCCTCTTCGATCGGGTCGGTTGTTTCTGGCGTCGTTGTTTCTTCCGCCTCTTCCTCTTCAG
>CAYFVX010000230.1:2793-6742 GCA_964346425.1 uncultured Chloroflexaceae bacterium
GGGTAGCGGTTGGTTCTTCCGCCTCTTCCTCTTCAGGGGTAGCGGTTGGTTCTTCCGCCTCTTCCTCTTCAGGGGTAGCGGTTGGTTCTTCATCAACCGGTGTGTTCGTCGGGGTATTGGTTTCCTCGACGATAGCTTCATCGGTTGGCTCCGGTGTGTTGGTCGGTTCACTGGTTTCTGTCTGAACCGGTGTCTCGGTTGGCATCTCCTGCGTCGGCGTCGGGATATCCCGTGTCGGCGTCGGAGTCGGAGTCTCGGTTGCACCCTGCACCGGTGTGTTGGTCGGTGTCGGGGTGGGGATTGGCGTCATATCGGGCAGAGCCGCGATAATTGTGGTACAGGCTTCCGCTTCTCCCATGAAGACCAGGTCAACATTGATGTTGCCTCCCTTCTGCGTGATGTCGCGCGGCAGGAAGGTTGCCAGTGCGGTAACGCGCAGACCGTCGGAGTCTTCTTCCACGATGGGCAGGGTCATCAATGTGCGGTTTTCGACGTGATTTTCGAAGACCTTTTTCAGGCTGCCAAAGTTCACCGATTTGCTGTATTCCAGCACGTAGTCATCCGGGTCAAGGAGGCCCGGGTTGGACACGTCTGGGGAGCCAGCATTGGCTTCCTGGTAGTTGCCTTCCAGGTTACCTTTACCCTCGAACATCGAGGTCATGTCGCTGCTGGAGTTCCAGGACAGGAAGGTGAAGTGGCTACCTTCGGTGAGGACTTTTCCTTCGCGGTCCTTGTTCATGGAGATGCCAGAGATGCTCTGGTCCCAGGTGAAATCGTATTCGGGATTGGTGTAAAGACCTGCTTCGAGGTCTTTGATTTCAGCAGCGTTGACACCAATCGGGTACACACCTTCTTCACAGGGGCCGCTGGTCACGCCGACGTTGGCTGCCACGGGCAGCGATTCGGCACCAGCCAGGCGTGCAAAGAATGTGTCAACACGACCGTGCAACTGGATCTGGATAAATTCGGTACCACTGGGTGGTGGCCGGTCGGGCGGACATGTGCTTTTTTCACGGCAGCCGACGGGTGAGCCGTCCTTGCCAATAAAGAACATGTAAAACTCACGCTGACCAGGCTCAGCTTCTTCGCCTGCTTCAACGATCTGCACATTATTTTCGCGCAGTGATTCGGCTGCAAGATCGCTGAGCTTGCCAACGGTTGCATTGGGGTTCTTGACCCAAGAGTTCATCACGGTCTGGGCGGCACTGTTAGATGCACGCACCACTTCGCGTTGTTTGGCGTAGGTGTTGTTCACGTCAACCGCGAGACCCACCATGGCAAACAGCACGAGGATGACCAGCGCGATGATGGGCAAGCTTTGCCCTTTTGCTTTCATGTCCGGTATAAACTTCCTCATGACTTCCTCCTTAAACGAAACGAAATTGCGTTGTTGTATTGTCCGTAACTAATCCTATCCGTACCATAAGTTGTTCCGATAGTCTGTACGTCGCTGTATTTTGCAGGGACGTACCCTAAAATTCACTGAGACTGGTTGTTCTCTTGCAGGCTTCTCCCTCAAGAAGACCTGCGTCTGGTTGTCTGGACATGATTTTGTTCGATAGTTTTTCCTCCTTTGAGTCTGGTCTCTACCTTCCGGACCAGTTCTCGCTTTATATCTTCAGGGCAGCAGCCGGTTGTGCGGCTGGCGTATTGTGCCGTTGGTCAGGGCACCACAAACCGTTGGGGCAGGGTGTTTGACCAGCGGCCGCCGTCGGCGTCATCCTGCTGCGCCCGGACACGCAATATATAGTAGGCACCATCCTTGCCCGCCAGGGTATCTTGCAGGTCATTGTAGGTTGCGTTTGGCATAGCACTACATGTCCCGCTGTTGCCCTGTTCACCAAATGGGCAGTATGGTGGGGATAAAGCAATGGTTTCGGAGATTTCTCCTGTGTCAATCATCGTTGTCATATCGGTTTCCGTGCCGTCTGCTTCCACCAGCACGAGTTCAAACTCGACCTTTTGCACGCCCACTCCATTGTCTGCTTCGGTCAGGCCACGCTTCCAGGCTTGCGCAGTAAAGGTGGCCGCTTCATCGTTGCGATTTTCCAGGAAGTAGGTTTCGGTATAGACGCTGGCAAATTTGACGTCTATCGCGCCGGCTGGTAGCTGGAAGGAGTCTGACTCGTGGGTGAAGTATTCATTCACGGTCTGAACCTGAGCTACCATTTTGTAGTTGCCAGATGGCAGGCTCTTGAAGAGCTCCAGATCCATTGTTTCACAATTGCCGTTGATACCGCCAAAGACACAGTAGTTTTCGGTGGCTCCATAATCAGGATTTGTCGGGTCAATTATTGGTAAGCTTTCTATCTCACGAGTATAGACTTCGGTATTGGCTGGCTCTGGGCCACGCATCGAGAATTTTATCCAACTTGCATCGTTGACCTTCAGATTGCCGTTACCCATCCCGATAAGCGGGTCATACACTTTGAAACCAATGTCGGTAAGCGTGTTATTTGGTATCAAGGAACTGATAGTATTGTTTTCAAAGTTCATATACAGCGATGGTTTTTCAAACTCGGCTTCAATCCAGCGGTCATTGCGCCAGTCGGTCCAGCCGTTTCTTTCGTAAATTTTGGTACCCACTCGTGCTTTGACGATGTAAATGCCACGTGGGATCTGGTTGAAATCACCTTCATCCATCGGGTCACAGTCGTCGCCATCTTCGCCAAAGGCACACATCGGGTCGTCCTGATTATCCTGGCTGTGCTCTTCCGTCAGATAGGGTTCTTCAAGCTCGTTATCGTCTTCTTTGCAGTCATCTTCATCAGTATCACAGAAGAGGAA
The DNA here is from genome assembly GCA_964346425.1 of uncultured Chloroflexaceae bacterium. Classification (GTDB taxonomy): domain Bacteria; phylum Chloroflexota; class Chloroflexia; order Chloroflexales; family Chloroflexaceae; genus JAAUSY01. The sequence continues at coordinate 5,581 of CAYFVX010000230.1, forward strand.
CTTGTATCGTTCAATCCCCACGCCTGCGTACTCTGCATCGGCAAACAGGTCGTCCAACTTGTCTTCATCGTTCGGGTCGTAGGTGTTATATTCATACGCTTCGGCGTTGTTGAGATATTTCGGATCGAACGCTTCGATCTGAAATTCGGTCTCATCATAGGATCTCACAACCTTGCGGTTATCGTCCTGATGATACTGGTCGTCTTCATTCCCTTCACTCGGATAGTCGTTGTTGTCATCGTCTGGTTCCGGATCCGGGTCAACGAAGCGCATTTCGACCTGCGGGATGCTGAAGGTGCGTTCCACCCAGTCGCTCCAGCGACCGCCATGCAGTTCGGTTTTGGCTCGCGCACGGATGGTGTATGGTTCGTCTTTGTCGGCGGTGACGCTGACCATGTGCTCGTCGTACATGGTTTCATCCATTGGTTGGCAGGATGAGCCGGCGTCACCAAACATGCAGTAGCCATTGCTGCTGGTGTCGGTCGGGTTATCGAATCCTGTCACGTCGCCATTGTCGCCATTCATGTCGAGCAGTTCAAATTCGACTTCTTCAATCTGGTAGCCGTCTGCTGTATTGCCACCTTCTTCAACGTATGCTTTGACGCGGAACCTTGTCTGGTCTTCGCGGTCGGTGATGTAGCCCAGATGGTCGGGCAGTTCGTCGCTGTCTGCGTTGACAAAGTCCAGGTAGACCGGCAGTTCCGGGACGATGAAGCGGCGGTAGTTGCGCGGTGTGCCGTCACCATTGTCTATTTTGCGCCAGGTTGTCCAGTCCACATCGTCGCTATCCTGGCCTTCGTAGAGCACCATCACGCGGATGGTATAGGTACCGGGGGCAAGTTTGTAGAAGTCCAGCACCGGGTCTTTGTCATCGGTTGGCATAGGCAGGCATTCATTGCTGCCGTCGCGACCGAATTCACAGAAGGGTTCGTTGGCGTTGTCAATCATGCTGTACGATGCATGTATGACGTCGTTGAGCACATCAGATGGGTCATCGCCTTCAAGTATCTGGAAGGCAACCAGGCCAACGCCATCGCCATTGTCGGTGCCGATGTGCGGCATCCAGGCTTTGACTTCAAATGGGCTGTCGTCCAGTTCTTCGATTTCTTTGTTGTCTTCTTCTGGCACGACAAATCGGTAGTCTGGCGGTTCGACTTGCAGG
>CAYFVX010000231.1:0-6704 GCA_964346425.1 uncultured Chloroflexaceae bacterium
TGTGCCTCCGTGTCTCCGTGGTGAAAAGAAACTATTCATCCGAACCTGGTATCACACTCCAACGCTCTCACACTCCAATGCTCTCACGCTTTTCTCCTGTGCAATAGTCATACATTTCCTGCTTCCATGTGGCATGAAATGTGGTAGCATGATATGGCATACTATCACAGACAGACGAACGTGAATGAACAGCGTACAAACAACCCATCATCCTCCATATGCTGCATTGCAGGCCGAGATAGAAGTTCTGCGGCACCGGAATGCCACTCTGGAGCAAGAAGTTGAGCGGCTGGCTATTGAGCGTGAGCGGCGTGTTCAGGCAGAGCAGGCCCTGCGTGTCCAGCGTGATCTTGCGATTGCCCTGAGTTCAACCAGCGATCTGCACGAGGCAATGAACCGTTTGCTAGAAATGGTATTGCAAATTGAGGGGGTTGATTGTGGGGCAGTGTATTTGCTCGACCGTCAGGCTGGTGATTTGCATGTTATGGCACATACGGGTTTGTCCAGGGAGTTTGTGGCGGTCACTGCGCGGTATCATGCAGGCTCCTCCTATATTGAGCGCGTTCGACGTGGACAGCCTTTGTATGGCGAGTGTGCCAATGTGCTGCCGGTCAGGAAAGAAGTTCAGCAGCGTGAGAATATTCGTTTTCTGGCGGCTATCCCTGTTTGTTATGAGAATGAAGTGATTGCCCTTCTGCATGCAGGTTCGCATACGCACCGGGAGATACCTGCCAGCGCATGCCTGACTATGGAAACAATTGCGGCACAAATTGGCGGCATCATCGTCCGTGTTGAGTCTGAGAATGCGCGGCGTGAGAGTCAGCGAGAATTGCAGGTCGTCATTGAATCGTTGCGCCAGGCGCATGAGCAGTTGGAGGTACGAGTAGCTGAGCGAACTGCCAGGCTCTATGAGGCAAACTGTTTGTTGGAGCAATCGCTGGCATGTTTGAAGCAGAGCGAAGAACGGTATCGCACGCTGGTTGAGACGGCTCCCGATGCTATTCTTTTGACTGATTTGCACGGCTTTATCCTGTTTTGCAATCTTCAGACGGCAACAATGTTCAGGTACGCCGGGGTTGAAGATTTTTTGCAGATGCGGTGGATAGAACTGGTGGCTCCGGAGCATACACAACAGTTCCAGACGTTTGTGCGCGAGATGGTGCAGTCTGGCAGTATCAAGAACGTCGAGTGTTCGATGTTGCGCAAAAATGGTAGTCAGTTTCCTGCCCAGGTGAATAGTTCGGTGATGCGGCTGGATGGAAAGCCAGCCTCGCTTATTATTGTCATCCGTGATGTAAGCCAGCAAAAGCAGTTGCATGCGCAGTTGATAGAGAACGAGCGGTTTGTGACGAGCGGCCGGCTGGTCACGAGTGTTGCGCATGAAATCAACACGCCACTGCTTTCGCTTGATTTTTCGCTGGAAATGGCGCAGATTGCTCCTGCCCATGAGTATCATGCGTTTCTGGCAGATGCACGTGAGGAGATCCAGCGCATAGCAAGGATTGTGCGGCAGCTCCTTGATCTCTATCGGCCAGGCGGGGACACGTATACGCAGGTAGATGTCAGTCTGTTGCTCGAACGTATTCTGTTGTTGACGGGTAAATGGGTGCGCGATCACCGGATTGTTATTCGGCAAGATCTGGTAGATGCACCGCCGGCGGTGTTGGGTCAGGCGGATGAATTGATGCAGGTGGTGCTCAATTTGCTCTTTAATGCAGTCAATGCGATGCCAGAAGGAGGGATATTGTCGGTGCAGACACGGGTGCTGTATGCGCAAGAGACGGGCGTGTATGATTATGCAGTGGAACCTGTCAGGTGTCTTGCGGTTGATTCACCTACCCATGTGCTTATAGCTATCAAGGATACCGGCGTAGGTATAGCTCCAGATGTGCGTGAGCGCATTTTTGAGCCATTTTTTACGACCAGAGAGCATGGTGTCGGGTTGGGGCTGGCGATCAGCACGCAAATTGTGCAGCAGCACGGTGGCTATTTCAAGGTGGAAAGTATCCCTGGAGAAGGGAGTGTTTTTTCGGTCGTTTTGCCGGTCAGAAAAGGGCGTGAGGTTTGAAGATGAATTCGCACATTCTTGTTGTCGAAGATGATTTTAACGCACGGAACAAACTTGCTTATCGTCTGCAGTATGCTGGATATCAGGTGACGCAGGCATCTGATGGAGAAAGTGCCATTGAGTTGTTGCAGAACACAACGTTTGATGTGGTGCTGACAGATATTGTGATGGGCAATGTTGATGGTATTCAAGTGCTGCTGGCTGCGCGGCAAGCCAGAAATCGTCCTTCTGTAGTGTTGCTGACCGGTTATGGGGCACTGGATACGTGCATGAGTGCGTTGCGGGCGGGGGCGTATGATTATTTGCTCAAACCTGTTTCGCCGGAGCAGTTGCTGGCGTGTATCAATGGCGCACTGGAGCGGTATGCTGCCGAGCAAAAGTTGCGGGATGTTGCGGTGGTGTTGACGGGTTTTCCCCCGGATTCTCGGTTGCTCGGCGACCAAGAGGGGCAGCAGAATACGCGCCCGCTGGTGTCTCGTGATCGTTTTTCGTTTCCGATGCAGATAGGATTGCTTTCGCTGGGGATGACCCGACATGAGGTGTTTTTTCAAGGGGAACAGGTTCATCTGACGCCCATTGAATATACATTATTGCGCTATCTGGCGGAACGTTGTGAAGAGATTTGCCGTTTGCAAGATATCGTGCGTTCGACACATGGGTTGGAGACGAGCGAGGTGGACGCGTATAATTTACTGAAAACGCATATTCGTAATCTGCGTAAGAAAATTTCGCCAACATATATCATGAACGAGCGGGGCAAAGGGTATAAACTGATAAACCCTGAGAACTCATAAGGAGCAGTGGTGGCTGTGATACCGGTCTGGCAAAGTATTGGAGAACTTTCATTGCACTATCGGCAATGGTGCTTGCGTGATTGTTGTGGCAAAGCATTGGTGCTGTTTGAATACCCGGATGGTATGTGCTCAGTGCATACTGGTCGTTATCAAGCAACCTTATGGCTAGAAGAGGGGCAACTGATAACGGTCTACAATATGGATAAAGATGCGAATGATGCATCAGCGTCTATGGTGTTTACGCTGGAAGAAGCGCAGATTTTGCAGCATGCTTTGCGCGAGAACCTCTATACTCTGTCTCTGCCATATCTGGCAGTCGCACGCTTGATGCTGGCCTGTAGTATACGGCAAGATGTATTGACGGAACAACCACCACAGCACTGCACGGGTGCAGAACATGTTCTTCTTATGAATTGTGCAAGTTATGAAAACGAAGAAAATCCCTCCCTATCTCGTCAGCGTAGATGAAGAGAGCAGCAGGGTAAATCCATTGTTTGTGCATGCTGTTCAGGTTTATCCTTCTTCCAGTTGCTGAATCATGGCACGCATGGCTTTCAGGCTGGTATTTGAGTCCAGGCGTGGGATGAAATCCAGCCCGATATATCCGCGATAGCCATGCTTGCGCAGCAACTTGAAGAGGTAGCGATAGTTGATTTCACCGGTGCCTGGTTCGTGTCGGCCGGGGACATCGGCAACATGGATATGCCCGATAAGATCCAGGTTGCTGATCAGGCGTTTGCTGATATTTCCTTCGCTTATTTGCTGGTTGTAAATATCGAACAACAGGCGAACCGAGTCGTTATTGACTTCGCGAATAATATCGAACCCTTCGTCGGAAGATGTTAAATACGTCCCCGGATGATCCGTTTCATTCATTGGTTCCAGCAAGATCGTGACGTCGGCATCGTTGGCAATATCAGTCACGGATTGTAACGTTTCCACGATGGTCTGATGTTGGGTTTCGCGCGGTACGTCAGGCAATGCTGGCCCACTATGAACTATCAAGTTTTCGCACGAGAGGTCTACCGCCAGTGCTGCTGCACGGGTTATATCGCTTTCAAATTGTGCGCGTTGTGACGGGTCAACCAGCGAAGCGGTGCTTCCCACAAAGGCGACGGCATCCAGGCGCAACGCGACCTGGAGGGCCAGCGTAATATTCATATCTCTGCGGTCACGAGTTTGAAACTCGAAAGCAGAGAATCCGTGGGAAGTAATATGCTCCAGTCGTTGTTCAAAAGGCATCTCGGCAAAAATATTCTCAACACATACCGAGAAACGTAGTGAAGGTGAACGGTCAGCCATAGCTGCACCTGTTTCTACTACAATAACTACTCCATTACTTCATTACTACATTATACCGTGATTTTTCTGATCGTTTGTTGGTGTGTGGTACTTCTTTGCGATACAGATTGTGAAAATATTATCCAGATTTGCCAAGCAGGGTCTCCACGGCGGCATCAAGCTGGTAATCTCGTCCGCGAGCCCATTCACCTGGTGGTTGGTTGACTTCAACATCTACTTTGCGTCCGGTCCCTTCCAGATTTTCCCCTTCAGGGGTGCTAATCGAATACGTTGGCAGGCGGAAGCGCATGCCATTGAGCAATGTCCGGTCTATCGTGCCAATCACGGCACCTGCGGTGGGTTTGCCAACAATTTTGCCCAACCCCAGGCGATGATAAATTTCTGCGAAAATCTCTGCGTTGCTGGCAGAACTTTCGTTGGTGACCAGGATGGTCGGTTTGTTCAATGCCCGGTTGCCTGATTGGTGGTAGGCATCTGTTGAGAGACGCCCACGAAAGCCGCTCAGAACGACACTCCGGCGGGTCAGTACGTCCAGGATAAAGGTGGCGATGTGCCCCCCCTTATTATACCTGATATCGAGAATAAGTCCTTCTTTGCGATAGGTCTCGGCATCCAGGTTTACCAGAAATTCTTGATACGCATTGAAACTCATATCTTCCACATGGACATAGCCGAGGCGTCCGTTACTGATACGATGAACATAGGCTTTGTTGGTCGCGACCCAGGAACGATAGCACAGGTCTTCATATGTTTCACTGTCCACTGGCCGGATAGCAATCTGGCGGCTGGTGTTGCTGTCTGGGGCATCTGCCAGTTTGAGCACCACCCGGCGGCCCACTGTTCGGTGCAGCAATTCATCCAGGCAAACCTGGGGCGTAATGGGAGTATCATCCACAGCAACCAGGTATTCGCCAATGCGGGGCGATTCTTCCACCAGCGCGGCTGGTGAGTCCGGGACAATGCTGGCGATGCGCAGCACGCCATGTTCCTGGTGCTCTATCGGGTCGAAAAGCAGGCCGGTGTAGCCATCGCTTCCGCCACGCCCGCCATACCAGGACGCGCCCAGGTGTGAAGTTCGCAGCTCGCCCACCATGAGGTTGAGGATAGTGGCGAGCTCACCGTGCGTTTGTGCGCCGGCCACCAGTGGCACAAAGCGGTCGCGCGTGGCGGTCCAGTCCTGTCCCCGAAATGTCGGGTCGTAGAAATTATCGCGTAGCCAGCGCCATGCTTCATGGAAGACTTGAAATTTTTCGTGTTCAAAGTCTACGGTGACTTCCGCGCGAGTATGAACAATAACCGGGTCTCGGCCTGTCGGGAATTTGCGGACCGTGATATTGCCATCTTCAAGATAGCAGAAGTTTTTGTCATTGGGCAGAAACTGGACCCAGGACTTGCGAGCACCATTGGCTGTCACTTGTTGCAGCGGCTGGTCCTGGCGCGGTTCATCCAGTGCAAGTGTCCAGATATTGACCTTGCCAGCGACGTTTGCCAGAAAGAGCAAATCGCGGCTGTTGTGGCTGATGGCACATGCCTCTGCATCCATTTGCACCGGTGTCAGGAAGGAGAGCCGCCGTTCAATGCCTTCAAAGGTAATGGTTATTGGTTCAACTTTTTGCTCACTATTTTCTTCCTGTCCGGCAGTTTCCGGTTGCGTTTGTGCGCTGGCCTGTTCTGCGGTACTGGTCGTATCCTGAGCAGGTATGGCATCGCTGGTTGCTGCCTGCTTGCCTTCTTCGTCCTGATCTGGCTTCTCTTCTTTGTCCGCCTTTTCTGTTTCCGGCGTGGCTGGTTCTTCGCTTCTGGCTTTTTCTTCTTTTTCGTCTTTGAAGAGTTTTTCAAACTCGGTCTCGCGCAAAAAGGGTGTTGGTGGGCGCAGGTCTACCCGGATAATTTGCGATTCCATGCGATACTGCCCACTGGTAAAAATGAGATAGCGACCATCGGAAGACCAGAGCAACCCGTAGCCGATAATATTGCTCAGAAAGGTTACCTGATGGGCTTTGGCCTCTTCAATATGCTGTACGTAGGCATTGCTGAAGAAGCGTTCGTCATGCGAAATAAAGGCCAGCCAGCGGCTATCCGGCGACCATGCCAGCCCGTGGTTTCGGACAAAGTTGCCCTGTGCGAACGATCGTTTTTCCATTGTCTGCAAGTTGAGCAGTTCGACGCTTTCAAACCCGCTGATATAGGCCAGCCATTTGCCGTCTGGTGAGCAGCATGGCAGGAGTTTGGAGATAGCATCGTGCGTCAGGCGGGTCTCGGTACGGGTCGGAAAGTCGTAGCGAAAAATTTCGTCTTCGCCGTGGCGGTCGGAGACATAGAAGAGGCTGCGACTATCGGGCGACCAGGTGACATGTCGTTCACGCGCCTGGGTGTTGGTGATGCGAAAGCCGGGGCCGCGGCGCAGTTCTTTATCGGTTTCTTTATCTGCAAAATCGGCAAAAATTTGCCCGTGGGCGACAAAAGCAAATTTCTTACCATCCGGGGCGAGGATAAATTCATTGTAGTTGCGAATCCACGTTTCGGTGCGGACTGTGGTG
>CAYFVX010000232.1:0-6661 GCA_964346425.1 uncultured Chloroflexaceae bacterium
ACCCTGCAGAATACGGACTCTGGGGGGCATCCACCCTTATCAACAACGTCGAGACCTTCGCCAACGTCGCCCCCATTCTGCGCAATGGTGGTGACTGGTATGCTTCGATTGGCACCGAAAAAAGCAAAGGCACAAAAGTCTTCGCCCTGGCTGGTCGCGTCGCCAATACCGGCATTATCGAAGTCCCCATGGGTATCCCTTTACGCGAGATTATTTTCGACATCGGTGGCGGCATTCCAGATGGGCAAAAATTCAAAGCTGTTCAGACCGGCGGGCCATCTGGTGGGTGTATCCCTGAGAGTATCCTCGACATGACGGTGGATTACGAATCGCTTGCTCAGGTCGGCTCGATTATGGGGTCTGGTGGCATGATTGTCATAGACACCACCTCGTCTATGGTAGATGTCGCCAAATACTTCATCGAATTCTGCATGTCAGAATCCTGTGGCAAATGCGTCCCCTGTCGTGTCGGCACCGCCCAGATGTACCAACTACTTCAACGCATTTCAGAAGGTACGGCAAACAGAGACGACCTCGCAATGCTCGAAGAACTCTGCGACGTTGTCAAAAACACCAGCCTCTGTGGTCTGGGACAATCCGCCCCCAACCCGGTGCTCAGTACCCTGCACTACTTCCAGGAGGAGTATCTGGCACATATCCGCGAATAGCAAAAACATATGAGGAGGTAAAACGCCTATGAGTCTCCCATCACGGATAAAGACTCTTACCATAGATGGCCGCGATATTGGCGCACGCGCCGAAGAAACCATCCTGGAAGTAGCACGAGAAAACGGTATAGACATCCCGACGCTCTGCAACCTGGAAGGACTGACGCCTGTGGGCGCATGTCGTATGTGCCTGGTAGAAATCAAAGGCATCTCGCGGCTGCTCCCTGCCTGCATCACACGGGTTGAAGAAGGCATGGAAGTCATCACCAACTCGGAGCGGTTAATCACATACCGCCGCATGATCCTGGAGCTTATCTTCTCCGAACGCAACCATATCTGCTCCGTCTGTGTCTCAAACGGCCACTGCGAACTGCAAGAAATGGCGCAACGGCTCGGTATGAACCATGTACGGGTTCCCTACCGCTACCCCCGCCTGCTCGTGGATGCATCGCATCACCGTTTTGTGATAGACCACAACCGCTGTATTCTCTGTACACGCTGTGTTCGCGTCTGTGATGAAATCGAAGGCGCACATACCTGGGACGTCAAAGGACGCGGCATCAATGCGCAGGTCATCACCGACCTGGGCGAAGAATGGCTCAACTCCGAAAGTTGTACGAGTTGCAGCAAATGTGTGCATGTCTGTCCCACCGGTGCCCTCTTTGAGAAAGGAAAATCTGTCGCTGAAATGACGAAACGAAGACATTTTCTGCCCTATCTGACAACTATGCGAGGGGGCAAAACATGAGCAAAACACGCGTCGCAACCATATGGCTGGATGGATGTTCCGGCTGTCACATGTCCTTGCTGGATATAGATGAGCGTCTGATTGAACTGGCTGAGCACATAGAACTGGTCTATGGTCCACTGGTAGATATCAAAGAGTTCCCGCAAGATGTGGATGTCACGCTGATCGAGGGGGCTGTCAGTAGCCGCGAAGATTGGGAAAAGGTGGTCACCATTCGCGAGCGCACAAAAACGCTGGTGTCACTCGGCGACTGTGCGGTAACCGGTAATGTTCCCGCCATGCGCAATTCGTTTGGTGTGGGCGATGTGATACAACGTGCCTACATAGAGAATGTTGACCACTCCCCGCAGCTTCCTGAACATGAAGACCTGCCACCGCTGGCCGCGCGGGTGCGTCCTGTGCATGAAGTGGTCAAAGTGGATGTGTTCGTACCAGGCTGTCCGCCACCAGCCGATGCTATCTACCTGACACTGCAGCAACTGCTGGCTGGCGAAGTCCCGGACATCAACGAACTCACCCGCTTTGGGAAATAGCAGAGAGGAAAGCATTGCATGACAGAAAAAATAACCATCGAACCCGTGACCCGTATTGAAGGGCACGCGAAAATAACCGTTTTTCGTGACGAAAAGGGCAATGTGAGCAATGCTCGCTTTCACGTCACGCAGTATCGCGGCTTTGAAAAATTTGCTGAGGGGCGACCCTTTCAGGAAATGCCATCGCTGACCGCCCGTACCTGCGGCATTTGTCCGGTCAGCCACTTGATTGCTTCAGCCAAGACCTGTGATGCGTTGATGGCGGTGCGTATTCCGCCCACCGCCGTCAAGCTGCGTCGAATATTAAACTATGCGCAGTTTATTCAATCGCACGCCTTGAGTTTCTTTCATCTTTCTGCCCCCGACTTTCTGCTTGGTATGGACAGTGACCCCTCCCGGCGCAATATTCTCGGCCTGTTGCAGGCCAACCCGGATATTGCCCGTGATGGCATCCGCCTGCGGCAGATAGGTCAGCACATTATTGAGTTGCTGGGCAGCAAACGAGTACACCCATCGTGGGTGGTGGCTGGCGGGGTCAATGAACCATTGAACGATGAGCGACGGTCAGCCATCCTGGAGCTATTGCCAGATGCCTATGCCATCATAGACCGTGCGCTTACGCTTTTCAAACGCATTATGGACACGCACATTACGGAAATTCAATCGTTCGCCAACTTTCCCAGCCTGTTTGTGGGCATCGTCAACCAGGAAGGCGAACCTGATTTTTACGATGGACTTATCCGCATCGTGGATGCAGAAGGAAAAATTATTGCAGACAAGATAGACGCAGAACGGTATCAGGAATTCATCGGCGAAGCCGTCGAACCCTGGACCTATCTCAAATTTCCTTATTACAAAGCAGGCGGCTATCCCGACGGCATCTATCGGGTGGGGCCCCTGGCGCGGATGAACATAGCCGACCGTTGTGGCACACCGCGTGCCGATCAGGAATGGGCCGAATTTTCCGGCATCCATCGTGGCGCAGTGCTGAGTTCCTTCTATTACCACTACGCTCGCCTGATAGAGATTCTGCATTCGATTGAGCGGGTTGAAATACTCCTGCACGACCCCGATATTCTCAGCACCCACGTGCGTGCCTATGCCGGGCCAAATAGCATGGAAGCCATCGGCATGTCGGAGGCTCCGCGGGGCATCCTGTTCCATCACTACAAAATCAACGAACAGGGCTTGATTACCTGGGCAAACCTGATCATCGCCACCGGACACAACAACCTGGCGATGAACCGTGGCGTCTTCCAGGTTGCCAAACATTTCATCAATGGAGATACTATCCCAGAAGGCGTCCTGAACCGCATCGAAGCCGTCATCCGTGCCTACGACCCCTGCTTGAGTTGCTCAACACATGCGCTGGGACAGATGCCCCTGCACGTGCAACTCGTAGACCCCGAAGGCACCGTGGTAGATGAGAAAACGCGGGACTAGCAGAACCGGGCGGGGCTTGGCGCATATGGTCTCTCGTCGTTTTGCGGCGTAGCCGCAAAACGACGAGAGACCACAGAAACCTCAGCTAAAACGTATATCCGAAGAATCGCCCACATTCAAATCCTGGAAAGACCCTTCTACATACGCGTCAGCCCCGATGAGACTATTATGCAGCGTGACCGTCTTGATATGCGCACCGGAGTTAATAATCGAATCGCGAATACGCGAATCACACACCTTTGCACCCGCTGCCACCGACACATACGGTCCGATGACCGAATTTTCAATGTGCGCCGTGTCGGAAATATACACAGGTGGGATAACGATTGATTGGCTGAGATTGCCGACATAACTGCGACCATTTTGCAATAGATAACGGTTGGTATCCAGCAGAGCCGAGGGGGTTCCACAATCTTTCCAGACTTTGACCTGCTCTGTTTTGAACTGCTCACCATTATCAATCATCACCTGAAGCGCATCAGCCAGAAAGAACTCGTTCTTGGTTTGAATATTGCGCTCCATAATATACTCAATCGCCTGAAACAAACGCTCGGCTTCAGGAATATAATACACCCCGATTACCGCTAGATTCGAGACCGGTTCATTTGGTTTTTCAATCAATCTGGTAATATGACCTTCGTCATTGAGCACAGCTACGCCAAAACGTCGCGGGTCTTCTACCTCCTGCACAAAAATCACCCCTTCTGAAGTGGGGCGATTAAGTTTCGACATATCCGCACCGAAAATACCATCACCAAACACAATCAACACAGGCCCACTGACCACTTCGCGCGTCAGGTAGATTGCATGCGCCTGCCCGCGCAACTCAGTTTGCTCAATAAACCGCGTGTGATAGTTGTATTCTCGCTTCACAAACTCTTCCACCTGATTGCCCAGGTAGCCAGTAACAAAAACCAGGTCATCAATCGCAAGTGGTGGCAAACTATCCAGCACATGCGCAAGCATCGGTTTGCCTGCAACATTGACGAGTGGTTTGGGCTTACTGAAGGTATGAGGACGCAAACGGGTACCAAGACCGGCGGTCAGAACTAACACTTGCATGAGAAGGATCCTTCAACTTAACTCCGAATAAAACAGAAAAAGACCGTAGCCCGTAATCAATCGCCCACCCTGACTGGCAAACAACCACACCAGTATGCGGAACGTTGCACGAAACTACGGTCTACGGTCTTATATATCACAGGAACCGCCACCGCAACCACACAGGCCCGTGCTGCAGCTCCCGCCAAAACCTGCATCAGCAGCATAGGAGCCGCCGCTATCTTTCATTGTCGAAGCAAAGAGGGAGATTTTGCGCTGCACCTTTTGACTGCCACAACTCAAACAGACAACATCCGAGTCATCCTGCGACATACTGCGCAGCAAATCAAAGTTCTTTCCACAATCTTTGCACTCATATTCATACATTGCCATTGTTGCTACCTCCTTGAGACTGATAGTCTTTACTTTTCACGTGACAGGATTTCATCATTCAGAGTTGGTAAAAGGAAACCATTCCTTCCATTAGAATATGATGCAATGAAAGACAAAAAGGTTTCACTCTACAGAAAAAATCTGCCACAACAACTGGCTAGTGCATTATACCACGTTCTAGCAGCACTTGCAGCCACATAAACCTCATGCTCAAGGTTGTCGCAAAGTCTTTTTGAACAACATAAGACTTTGCAACAGCCATAGTCGGAATGGTTATCCCATTGCCAGCACTATCCGTCGTGTGCTACAATATGACAAGCAATTGTCCCCTGCATCATACCTGCCATACCCAAATCTTGACCAATCAGAGAAAGATGGAAAAACATGAACCGAGGGTATCTTGTCATCTTTGGCATCGTTCTTTTTTCCCTGGCACTTCGGTAGCACCACAGAATATCGTGGAGTATCCTCAACGCAGTTGCCCCAGGGGTTGCGAGGGGACACAAGTCCCCTCGCAACCCCATTCTGGTGGGGTGTGTGCGTTTTTCGACTTCGTCGAAAAACGCACACACCCCACGGTAAAATCCCGTCCACGATGTTTCGTGGTGCTACCCAAAAAACACACAACTTGCGGTCAACTATACTACCGCTGGATCAGCGGTAAAAAGAATGGTACCCTCCCATTATTTGCAAGCACCTCAAGGGTGTGGGTGCTCCTGATACTTTTCGACTCGGCGATATTCCCTATACTGAGCGTAAACGTGTAATATCCACTCTCTGTTGGATTGAATTGTCGCGGCAGTTCAACCGTCAGCGTATCGGTGGTGAGATTTTCTGTATTCAAAGAAAGAACCCGATTGTGCTGCGTTGCACCGCCTGGATCAAGTTGCCAGGTGTAGCTGATAGGGAGCGTCACCACATTTGCATCTTCGCGTGCCATCGAAATCGTTGCTGTCAGATTGACCGTCGTATTGACCAGTGCCCTGGACGGTGCATCAAACGACACACTGCCGCGCACTGGCTCAGCAGATGGTGCCGAGAGCGCATCCTTGCCATTGAAGTAGGCAACATTACCAGCTTCATCCCGTGCCATGACCACATAGCTCGGGCTGGTTGTTCCCTCTTCAATCTCCGTTACCCACAGCTCGACGCCATCCTCATCTCGAACTATGCGGCGCAGACCCCTTGACCACCAGTCACGGGTGTTATTGGAAAACGTTACCTGAACAGCATCCTCTGGGAGACCAGTATCCGAATCAGGGTCAGAGACCTCCACGACAATCCGTTTCGTTGCTTGCTGCAAACCGATAGCCTGACCTTCTACCATTCGCACGCGGTTGATAATCGGTGGCGTAACATCCTGCACGCTCTGGTCGGCATACAATACTTTGAAGGTCATTTGCTCGTAGAGCCACATTGTGCCTTCAGTCCCAGTCTCTTCGACCTCTTCCACCGCTTTATACTGCGCTGGTGTTATCACCAGTTGGTCTCGTTGTTCTGCACCCTCGCCCGTGCTCGTGTAATCATACACAATGCCCGGATACCACACATTCAAACCATCTTCAAACGAAGGAGTCAGTAATGGCTGCCCCTGCGTCACGATTTCAGTAATCTGCGGCTTATAGTCTTGCAATGGCGGATACTTCAAGCCCCCTTCAAACATGACATCCTTGACGACCATATGGTCGCTACTATCTTGCGCCAGAGCCGTAATGTCATACGCAAACTTGGGGAGCACAGGCAATCCTTCATTCGTCGCCTCAATCAGGCGTGGTTCTGCGGGCCGGAAGCCTTCCTGCACAAAACTATCTTCCACTTGAATATCGCCGGCCTGC
>CAYFVX010000233.1:0-6661 GCA_964346425.1 uncultured Chloroflexaceae bacterium
CTATCCACTCCATAAGGATGTAGGCCGGGTGGTCTGCCGTCGCATCAGATGCCCCGTAGGGCCTGGGCACAAGCACCGTCTGCGTCGCATGCAACAACTCCAACCCTTTTGCTTCAGTGGGGAACATATGGGGGAGAGGTCTGGGGTTCCACTTGAGCAAATACGTATTGTCGGCCGTCTCCAGCCGCACGGCATTGTTGATACATCCACCTCCCAGCGAACGGGTTGAGCGAATGGCAGAGCTATCTCCAATAGATTGCAGTACCTTGCCCACTGGTTCTTGCAAAGATGCGGGGAAACTCATACACCCTCCTTTTCCCGGATATGTTTCAACAAACCGCGACTGCCTGCCGTCACCAGATCATAGACATAGTCAAATCCGCCAGAGTAGTAGGGGTCGGGAACATCCCGCGGCGTTCCTTCGGGGGCAAATTCCAGCAAGCGCGGTATCTGCTTACCATGCCATGCGAGGTCGGCAACGTTCAAATTATCCATTGCTATCACATAGTCATAGCGTTCAAAGTCCTGACGGGAAAACGGTTGCGCCCGTTTCTGCGGATCGAGCGGCACATCGCGATCTTTCAGGATAGCCTGCGTCCCGCGATGGGGACGTTCACCAACATGCCATGCACCGGTACCAGATGAGGCTACCTCAAAACGTTCTTCCAGGCCCTCTTCCCGCACCAATTGACGAAAGACGGCTTCTGCCATTGGTGAGCGACAAATATTACCAGTACAAACAAACATGACACGAATAACATTTTTTCTGGACATTCTGTCAAGCTCCTCTCCACTACAGTTCCAAAAGATCAACCCTGCTTATCGTATACTCATCCCATTATACCTTACCACCTCCAGTCATATCCGAGACGGGAGCACAGGCAGAGCAGGAACGTGCAGGCTCCCCCTGTAGCTCTTCCAGATCAAGCTGGATATTCAGTTCGGGCCAGGAAATACCACAGCCATCTTCCCATATCTGCCAGTTCTCGCGCTGATGGGACACACCTGCCAGCAACTGCGGATACCATTCTAATGGAAGCGCAAGAATGCTCCCATCAATACGAGCAACGATGAGCGTATCATCGCTGATAGTTACGTCAATAATCCGTTCACATGGCTTTCTCCCGGTCATAGTATCTCCTATCGGGTTGCGAACGATTTTCTGTTTGTTGTTTGTTTACGGCTGCGCCGCAGGCACATATTTACGACGCGACGCCCGCAACTCCATCACTGTATTTGCAGGGAACCAGGTTCCTGCACACTCCTCATTCTGGTGGGGTTTGGTGTTTTTTCGACTTCGTCGAAAAAACACCAAACCCCACGGCAAAGCTATGAACCCGCTGGTGTTCCAGACGTTCCTGGCGGTTGAAGTCCGAAAATCTGCAAAGGTAGGTGCATGATCATGGTTGTGGTACAATAACCCAAAGATTGATTATCTTCAAAAAATAAGTGCAAGCTCGCAACAATCACGCAACGGGCGTGAGCTACATCACTGAAAGAGAAAAAGGATAGGCCAAAAATGAGTGAAGAAGCAAATGGCAACAATTTGTACGATGTCATTATCATTGGCGGTGGGCCAGCCGGCACCTCCGCAGCAATTTATACCGCTCGTGCAGATTTACGTACCCTGGTTATTGATAAAGGCATCACCGCGGGTGCGCTTGGCATTACCAGCAAGATTAGCAACTATCCCGGCGTCGCCGGGACGGTAAGCGGCGCGGAGATTGTCGAAACGATGCGTGAACAGGCACGTTCCTTCGGCGCAGAGCTTATCGCCGATAAAGTGATGGGTGTTGACCTTTCCTCCGATCCGAAAACCGTCATGGCGGGTACCGATAACTACCAGGCAAAAACCATCATCCTGGCAACTGGCTCTATGGGGCGCACCAACACCGTGCCGGGCGAAGAGAAATTCCTCGGTCGCGGGGTGAGCTATTGTGCAACCTGCGATGGTGCATTTTTCCGCGGCAAGCCGGTAGCGGTCGTTGGCAACAATGATGAAGCTCTGGAAGAATCGCTCTTTCTGACCAAGTTTATCAGCCATATCTATCTTATTTCCCAGACACCAGAGATCAAAGCCAGTCCCGCACTTATTGAAAAAGTATCCGCCCACGACAAAATCGAGATACGCACGGGAACCCGCTTCAAAGGCGTGGAAGGCGAAGAGAAAATCGTCGGCGTTCGGGTGCAAGAACGTGGTAGCAAAGAGGAAGAGGTAATATCGGTAGATGGCGTTTTCATCTTTTTGCAAGGTGCCAAACCTATCACCGACTATCTGATGGGGCAGATTGAGTTGTCGGAAAACCAGTGCTTACAGGTTGATCAGGAAATGCAAACCTCCATACCAGGTGTCTTTGCCGTGGGTGATCTGCTCTGCACACATATCAAGCAAGCGGTTATTGCGGCGGCCGATGGCGTTAAAGCAGCCATAGCCATAGACAAATATATTCACGGACGCGACAAGAGCAAGACTGACTGGTCATAGCGTTTCCTGGAAAGAGAGTCATGATGACAGAACAGGCACATAGCACACTTCAAGCGGAGAGTGGATTGGAAGTTCCGCGGTTGCGCTCAGGTGAAAAGTTGACGCGTCGCGAGTTTGAACGGCGTTATGCAGCAACACCAGACATGCATGCAGAGTTGATCAATGGCGAGGTTTTCATTATGTCTTCACCGGTGTTCTCAGCGCACGCGGCCGCGCATGCAGCTATCATCACCTGGCTGGGTGTGTATTGTGCTTTCCACCCGACCTGGCGTCTTTATGATAATGTCTCGCTCCGGTTAGACGATCAGAATGAAGTGCAACCGGATGCTTTGCTGCACCACCACAATCCGCAGGTCGGACAGGTTGGATGGGGGAACAGCAACAGCTACCTTGAGGGTATCCCTCACCTGATAGTAGAAATTGCAGCGAGCAGTGAACCATATGATACCCACAAGAAGAAGGATCTCTATTGCCGCAAGGGAGTCGCTGAATACATTGTCTGGCAGGTGCAGCAGCAACAGATAGGCTGGTTCTTTCTGCAAACAGGCGTGTACCATTCCCTCCAAGCAGATAAGCAAGGCATCATACACAGCAAAACTCTGCCAGACCTACAACTGGCAGTACCCGCTCTTTTGGCAGGAGATATGGCGCAGGTGTTGAAAGTAGTACAGCAGACAACAGGCCCGGCTTAGGGTTCAGGATTTGGGGCAATACCATCTCAATGGGTGTCACCATTGGGTGCGTGAGGGAACCAGGTTCCCTCACACTCCCCTTTGGCGTGGGGTGTTTGCGTTTTTCGACTTCGTCGAAAAACGCAAACACCCCACCAGAATGGGCTGGCACGCGCCAGCGTGCATTTTTTTCCTTGCGCAAGCAAAGCCCACCGCAGGTGACACCTGTTGAGGGCAATACCATACCATTCAGTTGGGCAGGGTGTTTCGGCGTAGCCGAAACACCCTGCCCAACAATGCGCATTACTTCGAAAACGAAGCGATAAACTCTTCCATTGGCACGGCTGCCAGCGTCTGCACTTTGACACTACCACGAGCGGAAAGTTCGGTTGAAATCTGCATCATTGTGGTATTATCTGGTGCTTCAACAATGCTCACGAAATCAATGGGACCAAGCACCGCATACTGCGATTTGACATGCACGCCCATTGCCTCAAGCTCTTCGTTCACTGCTTTGATACGTGCGGGGTTATCCTTGATAGTCTCTGCTCCGTCATCCGTCAGAGTACTCTGAATGATATACGTAGCCATTAATCATTGCCTCCTTGCTTCTTTGAGCATCCTTGCTCAAACATCATACCGCGGATAGATAAACTGGCGAGAGCTGGTCTGAAATGAAATGGTGAAGGAATACGTTTGGGATTGTTGTTGGTATTATACTACGTTTCCGTTCCTTCGCAAGCAGAGTTTTACTTCCACCACTTCAACGCATACCTGATACCAGTTTGCAGCGTACTATGGGTAGTAATCCCGCTCAATTCGACTCCCAACCCTACCAGTGTTTGCGCTATCTCGGGGCCAATGCCGGTCAGGATAACCCTGGCTCCCAGTAACCGCACCGCCTGTGCTGAACGGATAAGTGTATTGGCAACCTGCGTATCCACCACCGGCACGCCCGTAATGTCCAGGATGGCAACCCGCGCCCGGTTGTGTTCGACGCCGCTGAGCAATGTCTCCATGACGCTCTGCGCACGGATGGAGTCCACCGAACCGACCAGCGGCATAATCACGACATGCTCACTGATAGGAATGAGTGGGGTTGAAAGCTCCTGCACCAGCGTGTGCTGCATGCGAATAATGCTATCCTGAAGTTCTTGCCGCTCACGCTCAGCTTCAATCCGTTCGGTGATGTCGCGGACAATGGCGGTATAGAGCTTCTGCCCGTCCACCTCCACCTGCGAGATAGAGGTCTCAATCGGGAATTCCTCACCACTGGCACGCAGGCCGGAAACAACACGATGTTCGGCCATATAGCGCGTCGGGGTATCACTTTCGCCAAACTGCTGGATAAATTGCTGGTGTTGCTGACGCACTCCTGCGGGAATCAACCGCTCAAGCGACTCGCCAACCATCGCTTCAGCCTTATAACCGAAAATGCGCTCGGCGGCCGCATTGAAGAGCACAATCCGCTGCTGCGGGTCAACCGTAATAATGGCATCCATAGCCGAACCGATAATGCTGCTCATGCGTGCTTCGCTCTCACGCAATGCCAGTTCTGCATGCTTGCGTTCGGTCACGTCAGACTGGATGCCAATAAAATGGGTTAAATGCCCTTGTTCATCACGGATAGGCGCAATCGTAAATTCATTCCAGAACGGCGTTCCATCTTTCCGATAGTTCAACAACGTGATTTTGAGTTCGCGCTCTTCACGCAAGGCCGCCCGAATTTGCTCGCGGGAATCGGGGTCCGTATCCTCGCCCTGCAAAAATCGGCAGTTGCGTCCGACAACTTCTTCGGCAGTGTAGCCGGTGATGCGTTCAAACGCCGGATTAACATAGGTCAGCGGTCGGTCCGGTTGGGTTGCATCAGCAAACGAGATGCCATTGGCGGCTGATGCGATAGCTTTATCTCTGAGTGATAACTCCTCACGCACACGGGTGAGTTCTTCCTGAAGCTGCTGGTTTTCTTGTTGTAGCTCTTTCACTTGCTGTTGTAGGGTCTGGACTTCTTTTGACGGCATAGGATTTCCTCTGCTCCATAGTAAAAAAGCCGTTCAATAGGGACCTTATTGCTATTTGCAGGTTGACTATCAAGGCATAGCGCAACATCCTGTCCCCTGAACGAACATCTATTGCATTGAGATGACGGTGCCTGAATTGACAGATATTACTATAACTTTACCACAAGGAACAAAGCAAGCGCAATATAGGGAGAAAAATCTCACGGTTCTTCACAGGTTCTTCAATCCATAGAAGCCGTCTGGACAAGTTCTCTTTTCTTTCTTAACAGGTTTCGCACCTTCCAGAAGTCTCTCCTTTCCGTTATGATGAGAGCAGAGTTATGTGCATGCTGTCAGCACAGCTTGCCAGGCCGAAAAATGCACACCACCACGTCCCAGATTTTCCTGGCAAGATATCCCGCACAAGGGACCGTGGAAAAGTATCAGACAACGAGCAAAGTCATAGACACCTTCCTACCAGGTTCGGATGAATAGGTTCTTTTCATCACGAAGACACGGAGACACAGAGAAAACAGGGTTTCCCCATCTCTCTGCCCGAATCCTGGCGTTCCTGGCATCCTGGCGGTTTATGTAACCATTCAAACGAACATGGTAGTACATATGCACATCTGTTAGCGACCACGATGATCGTGCCCGGAGGTATTGTTATGCAGTTTGAAGATATGCGCACGCACAACCAGCACGACCAGGACCATCAACGCTACTATGAAATCACCAATCTTATTGCCGGTGCCGTCTATTCCTTTCGCTTTGCAGCAGACGGTACGATGATTTCCGAATGGGGAGCCGAAACATTTCGCAAAATCACTGGCTACCATTCGGATGAACTGGATTTGCAGCGATGGCAGGAGGACCTTATCCACCCGGAGGATGTCCCCATTATGGTTGAACGTATTGAGCGTTTTCATGCCCGTCAGCCTGCCATCAGTGAATACCGTATTATCACCAAAAGTGGTGCAATACGCTGGCTACGCGATCATGGTCGTCCGGTCTGGGATGAACAGACAAACCGCCTGGTGCGTATCTATGGCGTGGTAGAAGATATAACCGAGCAGAAGAAGACCGAGAAAGCACTGCTTGCCTACCAGGAACAACTGACTGAACTGGTCGAACAGCGCACGGCCGAACTGCGCGAGAGCGAGACACGCTATCGTATGCTGGCGCACTATGCCACCGACATCATCTCACGCCACAATCCGGAAGGCATCTATCTCTATGCCTCGCCCGCCAGTCACCGTCTGCTGGGCTACACACCCGGCGAGCTAGTGGGACGCAACGCTTACGAGTTGTTGCACCCGGAGGATATGGAAACAGTTCGCAATGCGCATAGGCAAACGCTACAGTCTTCTGATTTGCTACACTGCCATTATCGCATGCTGCATCGTAAAGGGCACTATGTCTGGCTTGAAAGCACCGGCCGCGCCATACGCGGCCCGCAGAGCGGCAAGGTGGTTGAGGTTATTGCCGTCTCACGCGATATTACC
>CAYFVX010000234.1:0-6651 GCA_964346425.1 uncultured Chloroflexaceae bacterium
CGGTAATCGTTTGCGTAATCAACCGTTTCAGCGATTGGTCCGTTTTTGCCATTGTGGTTTGTCTCCAGGTAGCGTGTATACTTATCGTTCCTTTGATATCGGCTTCAGTTATCGCTATCTTTATCTTTAAGTATAGTCTGTTTTGCGTTGTGTTTCCAGTGGAGTGAACACAGTAAGGACCTCGGTTGCGACTGTGTTATGCTGGCTCTGGTTATAACGTGGTGGCACGTGCATGTCTGCTTGCAATCGTGCGTATTGTACCACACGCGTGGAGCGGTGGATCATGGAAAATAATGGAGGCTGTGGTACAATCAAACTATGAAACTGACCATACGAATTTTTATCCAGAAACACAAGGACCGTACCTATACAGTTACCGTCCCGGCGCTGTCGAACATCTCGGCGTATGGCCCCACCCTCGAAGAGTGCAAAGAAGAAGTCGCCGAGGCTATCATCCATGAACTGAGCGAAATACCTGGCGAGTTTTTGCATCAGTTTGTGCAGAAGCCCAACCAGAAACTTGAGCAGGTCAACGTTATGCTCTATCCCACGGACCACCGTGGTCGTCGCCGCCGTGATCCTGTGCAGTTCACTGCCAGCCTGCTGCTCACCCCGGAAGAAGATGGGCAAATCTTCGTCAGTGTGCCACGGTTGACGCGCCCGTCGCTCTCTTTTTATGTCCGCCATCCCAACGAATTGCTTGAGGTTGCGCAGATGGAACTGGCGCAATACTTCTATGAGGATAGCCTGGAACGTATCATCTTTTTCCAGGCGGCCCGCTGCGAATTTCTCGATAGTATCGAGGTCAGCTTCAAGCCCAGGAAGGCCAAAGAACGGCTGGAAGAAGAAGATGAAGACGATTTCTGGGCACTCAAAGCCAGCGGCGTCAACCTGACCGCGCAGGCAGGCGAAGGGCAATTGCGTCGTGCCTATCGCCGCGATAAGGAAGTCGAAGAAGTGTTGCAGGCGATTGCCAGCGAACGCCGCCCTTCTATCCTGTTGCGCGGCGTGAATGGCACGGGCAAAACGGTTATTGTGCATGAGGTGGCGCGACGTATTCGCCGCAAAGAATGCCCCGAAGCTCTGCACGACCGCCAGCTCTGGGCCGTCAGCGGCGAGAGCTTGATTGCTGGCTGTTCCTACATCGGGCAGTGGGAAGAAAAGTTGCAGGACATCGTCACTGAAGTGCGCAAGAAACGGCATATTCTGTTTGTGGAGGATATTGCTGCGCTGTGTGAAGTAGGTCGCTGGAGCAAGAGTGATCAAAACATGGCAAAGTTTCTGAAGTCCTCCATCCAGAGTGGCGATGTTATCATGATTGGCGAGACAATTCCCGAACGGCAACGCCGTGCCGAGCAACTCACGCCCGGCTTTGTGTCGCTCTTCCGCACGCTGGAAATAGCTTCCACGCACGATGCGGACACGCTGAGCATCCTGACCGCCGTCAGCCGTGAGCTTGAGCGGAGCGAAGAGGTGCGCATTGAGCCGTCTGCGCTGGAGGCGGCGGTTGAACTGACCAACCGTTTCATGCCCTATCGCGCCCACCCCGGCAAAGCCATCACGCTGCTGGAACAGTCCGTTAGCGATGCGCAGCACAGTGAAACCATCACCTAGTGATAGACATTCTGATAGAAAAGGGCTTCAACGCTACCTATGGTGCGCGTCCGCTCAAACGCGCGATTGAGCAACTGGTGGTGTTGCCGCTGGCCCGCTTCCTCGCCAGCCGCGAACGGCCCGGTGCGGACCTATTGCGGTTGCAACGCCAGCAAGACCAGATTGTGCTCAGTGCTGCCAGTCTCGCGCAGGCCGAGCGTCGTAGCGAAGTGGTGCTCAGCGACACGAGTGCTGCGCTGGCAAGCGGGGCAAAGAAACTGCGGCTGGATGACAAGAAACTGGCGCAGGTGTTTGCGGAAATCCGCCGCAAGTTGCAGGATTGGGAGGAAAGCGAAGCGGTGCTGGAAATGCGCAATGAGCGCAACGAGTGTCTGGCACAGACCAACGCGCCCACGTTCTGGGATGATGGCGAGGCTGCCCGCGAGACGCTTGGTCGCTTCTATTTCCTGGACCGTTTGCTCAAGCGGGTGCAGCAATTGCTGGACCGTGCCGAATATCTGGAAGAGCTGGCCGGGCTGGTGCATCGGCAACGTGATGCCCGCTATCGCGCCGAGCTTGCCAGCAGCTATGAGCAATTGCACCGTGACTACGCTTTCTTGAATATTGAGTTGCTCTGTGCGCATATCAAGGAGAACCACCGCGCTATTCTGCTGCTCAGGCCACTGGGTACTGCGATGAAGAATAGCGAGAGCCAGCCCTGGATAACGATGCTGGCATCTATCTATGCGCAGTGGAGCTTCAAGAAGGGGTATGAGGTTGAGGGTTTCCAGTTGGTGTATATTCCCGAAGCCGAGCGAACCGACCCACGCATGCAGTTCTACCCCTACCGCTGGCAGAACCTGAATAGCAACGACCTGCCTATGTTGCTCGGTCATCTGGAAACTATGAACGATGTGGCGGAGCTTGCCTTTGCGCTCAATGGCACGAATGTTTATGGCTTTCTGAAAGGCGAAAGTGGTCTGCATCGGCGCAATGAACGACGTCCCGGTGGGGAGCGGGTGCAGCAACTGGTGGAGGTAACGGTTGTCGGGCCGGGCCGCGTAGCGTGCAGTGAGTGGCTTGAGAACGTTATCGCCAGCCGTATGCACAACCAGGAAGTACGCGCCAGTATGAGCAAGAAGGAACTGGTTGGCCTGCCCGCCACGCCGGAGGCCGAGATTGTGCGTGTCTACCAGTTTGAAGGCGAGCGACTGGCACGCGACCTGCGCACTCAGGTGAAGATGACCGATATGGGTGCGCTGCTGGAAAGTCGGCTGGATGATTTCATCCTGGCTTATTTGCAGGATGAAGAGGTGAAGATGGCCTGGGAGGATGGGTAAGGATGAACGTATCTGTTCACATTCGCAGGAAAACAGAGGTGGCGCAGGCAATGTTTGCTATTCGTGCTATTCGTGCTATTCGTGGTACCAGTCCTGCCCGGACCTTTGCGCCTTTGCGCCTTTGCGCGAGGCTCTTCACCCATTTCTGAACAAAAGTTACCCCTCTTTTCTCTTTTCACTTCTCCCCGCCCTTGTGGTATCATAGTGGCTATACCATTTGAGCCAAACGAAAATAGTGTAGCCAGATGAAATATAGAAAAAACCACAGACGCACAAAACAACAACAACAACAAAAACAGCAACAACAACCATCGTCGCCCCCGCCACAACATCCGCCTGTTACCACCAGCATCCCCTACACGGTGCAGGAGAGTGACCGCGCCAAACATGTGCGGTTGCGGTTTTCGCCAACCGAGGGGTTGGTTGTGGTCGTGCCACGTGGCTTTGACCAGCAGCAAATTCCCGCCATCGTCGAGCGCAAAAAAGATTGGATTGACAAAGCCAGCCAGCGGGCAAAGACACGGCTGCAAACCACCCCGCAACCTGAGCACGTGCTGCCGCAAAGCATTACCATGCAGGCGATTGGCGAAACACGGCTTATCAACTACCGCAAAACAGACGACTATTTCATCTCCTGGAACGAAAATGAAACGACGCTGGAAATCTATGGCGCGATTGAGCACGTCGAAGTCTGTAAAGACGCCTTGCGCAAATGGCTGAGCAACAAAGCCTATGAGCAACTGGTGCCCTGGCTCTATGAAGTCAGCCACGAATTGCAAATATCCTTCAATAAAGCGATTGTCCGTGGGCAGAAGACCCGCTGGGCAAGTTGCTCCAGTAAACAAACGATCAGCATCAACCGCAAGTTGCTCTTTCTACCACCCCACCTCGTGCGTTATATTTTCATTCATGAGCTTTGTCATCTGGAAGAGATGAACCATTCCAAAGATTTCTGGAACCTGATAGCACAAAGAGACCCTGACTACCAGAAACACGAGGCTGAACTACGTAATGCGGCCCGCTATGTCCCAGCCTGGGTCTAGCAGTGTATGTAGCGTGATGAGAGCAAAGAATATGCGGCGACAACCAAAACCTTTTTTGACGGTTCTGCAAATACTATTGCTGCTGGTGTTGACGGCTGCCTCTGCGACGCCGACACCGCCCCCCGTGCATGCGACAGTGTTGCACCAGGAAGGGCCAGTTGGTCCGCCCTCGTTTGGCGTGAATGCGCATCTGGCAACCCGATACCCCGACCTGGCAACGATGGATATTCCCGGTAGCATGCTTACCGAGCTTGGTGTCTCCTGGGTGCGCGAAGATTTCCACTGGTATCGCATCCAGCCCTATCATGATGCGTGGGACTGGACGGTCAATGACCGCGCGGTGCGCGAACTTGTGCGGCGCGACATCAATATCCTGGGCGTTATCGGTGGGCCTTCTGCGCCCTGGGCAACATCCTACACCGGTGACGGCGATCAGTATGCATCGTTTTATGCGCCCGATACGGATGCTTTTGTGCGCTATGCCCGCGCGGTGGTAACGCGCTATCACCGCTATATTGACCACTGGGAGATATGGAACGAACCAGATAATCCCCACTTCTGGAAACCTGCACCTGACCCGCTTGCCTACGCGGATGTACTCATCCGTACCAGCGCGGCAATCAAGCAGATAGACCCTGATGCGACGGTGCTGATTGGTGGGTTCAATCCGTTTGACTCGGATTTTATTCGCAAGGTGCTGGAGGCCGGTGCCTGGGAGAGCTTTGATATACTGGCTATCCACCCGTATGTAGACCCGCTCACCCCGGAGGCAGGCAATATTGCGGCGGCCGCCGATACGGTGCGTGTTATCTCCGACCAGTATGGCACCAAGCCTATCTGGGCAACGGAGGTTGGTTGGTCAAGCGGGCCGGGTAACAATGATTCCATCGGCAAAACGGATGAGGTGCATCAGGCAAGCTATCTGGTGCGTGCGCTCCTGTTGCTGTGGGAGTCCGGGGTTGAGCGTTCCTTCTGGTATGCGCTCAAGGATGACGAAGGTAATCCCTACGGACTGGTTGCGCTTGGCACGGGGCGCACCGATTATCGCCGCCGCAAGCCAGCCTTTCTTGCTATGCGCTCACTCAATCGCCAGCTTCGTGGGGCGACCTTTCTGGAACGGCGGGACCTGTTTGATAAGGAGGTGTTGCTCGATTTTGACCGGCTCAGTGGAAACTGGATCCGCCCGGTGCAACCTAATGGCAAACTGGAAGCGAGCACGATTGGGGCCGCCCGTATCAGCTACAATTTTACGACGCGCGGCAATGACTATGTCTCTTTTGAGCGCAAAGTGGCGGCTCCATTGAATGGATTGCCCTATGCGCTTGGTCTGTGGGTGTATGGCGATGGTAGTGGTCATGGGGTGCAGGTGTGGATACGGGATGCCGAGGATGAGGTTTTGCAGTTTCGCCTGGGAGTGGTCGGGGCACCGGGCTGGCAGTTTCTCTCGACACCGATTGTCAATACGGTCAATGGCAGCAATCGCATTGCGGGTAGTGGCAATGGACGCATTGATCCGCCGGCCAGCTTGCAAGCGGTGGTGCTGGATGATTTCCGCGATACCTACATGGGGTCGGGGCGTGTCTATATAGATAACTTGACGATGATCCACGGGCGCGAAGTCTATGATTATCGCTTTACCCGTGGCGATATGGACCTGGATATTCTCTGGTCGCCCCCCGGCACCCGCGTTTCGCTCAAATCTGACGCCTCCAGCGGTTTGCTCATTACGCAAGATGGGGATGAAGAGGTTATCTACGCCCGCGAGAATGGCACGTTTGGCCTGACGGTGGGGCCACACCCACTGTTTTTCTGGCATGAAAGGTAGTGACTCAACACGTATTACCCGCGGTGGGCTTTGCTTGCGCACGGCGAAACATGCACGCAAGAGCGTGCCAACCCATTCTGGTGGGGTGTGTGGGTTTTTCGACGAAGCCGAAAAACCCACACACCCCCCACCAAAAGACTCTGATGGGAAACCTGTACGGGGTCCCTGGGAGCGCAGGCGGCTTGCCTGCCCCAGGCAGGGGTTTGGCACCGCCAAACCCCTACCGTATCACCCAAACCCCTACTTTACCATCAGAGTCCATGAATAGCTGGCGGGGGTGCTTATGACTTGTGCTCTTTGATCCACTCTAGCCCCCTTTTGGCATATTCATTGTTGGGGTTGATATCCAGCACATTCAGCAATGCGGTCTCCTGGTCTTCAATATCGCTGACAGCCCCACTCAACCAGAGCCAGGCTTCCTCATTCGTCTCATCCGCTTGAACCACTTGCATGAGCAATTCCTGCGCTTGCTCCTTATCGCCCTGGCGGAGTGCCATAACGCCATCATAGAGCCATTCGGCAATCTGTTGCTGGTCCATGCTTGCTGCTCCTGTTGCTATTAAAAGAGTTATCGTCCGTTGAAAATCCGCAAAACCATGCTCTGCTGCAGGTGCGCTTTGTCTCTGCACCATACCATAGACAGGTCCCTGGTGCAACAAGCAACCAGGGATAATCGTCATAAGAGACAGAGGGTTGGCGGTATGATACCAGGTTCGGATAATGACTTCTACCACAGATGAACGCAGATGAACACAGATTACTTTGTTGATCTCTCTGCATCTCTGCATCTCAGCGTCCTCAACAGGTGTCACCTGTTTTGTGTGCTGCTTGCGCACGGCAAAGAACGCTC
>CAYFVX010000235.1:0-6651 GCA_964346425.1 uncultured Chloroflexaceae bacterium
CCATATGTCCGTCTCTTTCGCGGCAAAACCCGCTCGTCTGCTGCATGGTGGGTTCATCCCCTGGCGAGAAAACCGGCAGCGACAAGCCACGGCTACCACGATACGCACTTTTCAAATTGGTACCAATAGCCTATTGCAACTACCACCTATCGTAAAGTATACTATTATCAATGCCTGTGAAAACAGGTGTACATTCACAAACGAAAGGAGGTGACAGGCATGCTGCGCAGTTTCTTCGCAAAGGAAGAAGGCCAGGGTCTCGTGGAGTACGCTCTTATTCTCGTACTTATCGCTATTGTTGTTATCGGTATTTTGACCCTGCTTGGTAAGAAAGTAAGCCAGGTCTTCAGTCAGATTAACAGTGGTCTGACCACCTAAACAATACTTGTTATACATCTTTGACACAGAGAAGAGGCTCCCACTGCGGTGGGAGCCTCTTCTCTGTGCGCCAGCATACCCCCTGGCATTTAACCGAGGGGCATGTCAAAGCCGCCAGTTTCGGTCAAAACCTGCCCGAACCTTTGCTTTGCGTCTTTGCGCCTTTGCGCGAGGCCCTGCCCGAACGTCACCGCACCAGTAGCACAATAGGCACCACAATAATCCCAACCACAAGCAACAAAAACAACAACAACTTCAACTGCTCCGCTGTGCGGCGCGACGCCAGTTCATCCCGCGCATCAGGCGCATACGGCACATCAGCTTGCTCATCAAAAAGCACATGTCCCAGATTGCTCGGCGTGCGCATCAGCGTCCCCATCACCGTCCCAAGCAACTGCCTGAACGTCACCAGCGGCGGTGCCCAGTACGCCTCCTCCGACGGTATCTCCTTACCCGTTAGCGCACACCGAACCATCCCTTCGGCAGTTTTGGGCTGCTGTGCTGGCGCGGTGTTCTCTGTGTCAGACATGAAAATATCTCCTGTTGGTGGCTCAGGATCATGTCAAAGTCGCCAATTCAGGACAAAAAGCCTGGGAGCGCAGGTGGTTCGCCTGCATTGGCGCGGTCAGGATGCCCGTGTTCCCAGAAGTTCGTCGGATTTTGACATGGCCCTGGTTGGTAGCTCGTAACCTTTTCTGAAAATTGAAGAAAAAACCAAAAAACAACCTTACAATAAATAAGAACGTAGTCTATCTTTCTCTTTTCATCTTCGGTTCGCTGAAACACCAAAAATGGAGCAATCTTTATGCAACAAACATACCAACTTCTCAACTATCGCTCAGCGTTCAAACGTGCCTGTTCTGGCTGATTATTGGTCAAGGAAAAAGACAGTCAGCCACACTGCTGACTGTGTCGTATCTGCCCCACACGATTCGCCTCCTTACGAAACGCGTCGTACGAAACGCTGCATACGCTCCAATGCTTCTTCGATTTTATCCATGGCCGTTGCATAGCAGGCACGCACATACCCGGCTCCACTTGGCCCAAAGGGGTCGCCCGGAACGACTGCCACTTCTTCCTCAAGGAGCAAGCGTTCTGCAAATTGCTCGCTCGTCATGCCCAGATGTGAAACCTGCGGAAATGCATAGAACGCCCCTTTTGGCTCAACAGTGGGTAGCCCGATACTGTTAAACCCGTTTACTATCACCTGCCGCCGCCGGTCATACTCCGCCAGCATCTCCTTCACACTCTCTTCGCCATTCCGCAAAGCTTCCAGACCCGCATGCTGACTCATCGTCGGAGCCGACATAATAGCATACTGATGCACCTTCATTATCGCCTCGGTCAGCTCCTCGGGTGCCGCAATCCATGCCAGCCGCCAGCCGGTCATTGCATATGATTTGGAGAAGCCACCCATCAGGATGGTGCGCTCGCGCATGCCGGGCAATGCGGCAAAACAGACATGCTCGACACCATATACCAGACGGTCATAAATCTCATCCGAAAGCACCACCAGATCATACCGCTCAGCAATATCCGCAATCTCCATCATCCGTTCATAGCTCATCACGGCCCCGGTCGGATTGTTAGGATACCCAATCAAAATCCCCCGTGTATTGGGCGTGATAGCCGCTTCTATCGCCTCTGCAGTAACCTGGAACTCATCCGATGCATACGTCGGAACGTAAACCGGCGTCGCATCCGCCATAATGATGGCGGCCGGATACGCCACAAAACATGGTTCCGGGATAATAACTTCGTCGCCTGGATTAAACAGGGCAAGCGAGGCACTCTGCATGCCTTCGCTGACGCCCACGGTCATGAGGATTTCATGTTTTGGCTCGTAATGAATTTTGTAGCGTTTGTCGAGATGGTGGGCGACTGCTTCACGCAGGGCCAGGATACCAGAATTGGATGTATAGCCAGTGGAGACGTCAATGGAGCGCTGACCGGCCCGGCGAATCTGCTCGGGTGTAATAAAGTCAGGCTCACCAACGCCAAGCGAAATAACATCTGGCATCGAGGCTAGAATATCAAAAAAGCGACGGATACCAGATGATGGTAGTGAGCGCACACGTTTGGAGATGCGATCACGCTCCACAGCATGCATGCCATTCGTTTGCGCCATGGGTACAGCTCCGTTTCCATTCGTATGGACCCCGTTGGTACGGGTTCCTTCCAGGTAAACTTCGTTGGAGGATACGCCAGGCTGTGATGTTGTTACATATTGGGTTGTCCGGGTCATTAGAATATGCTCCTTCCCTAAAAATTGGACCTGCGACAGTATACACGAAAACATCTTGCAATAGTCACACTATCCAATAACCAGCATTTTGAATTGGGGATTATCTTACCACACCTGGTTACATGTGACTAGGGGGTAAAAGGCTACCAAAAGTCCTGGTTTTTTCAACTGCGCAATTATCTGGAAATTGCATTCAGGAAATTGCGCGACGGATCACCCCTGACACACACGTAATCAGGAAAAAAGAACGCTCAACGACAAATCTTTGTGGATACGCATGATAGCCTCTGCGAAGAGCGGGGCGACACTTATAGATTGTACGCGTGCTTTGCGACTACTTTCCGGTTGGGCAATGGTATTGGTCACGACCGTCTGGACAAGCGATGACTCCGCGATAGTTTCGATAGCAGTGTTGGTCATCACGCCGTGGGTGGTACAGGCATAGATGGCGCTGGCTCCCCGCTCTTGCAAAATCCGCACTGCTCCCATCAGCGTTCGGGCGGTTGAAATCATATCATCCACAATGATGGCGGTTTTGCCTTCGACATCACCGACCATCTCGACCACCCGCGTCGTATCAGGGCCGGTACGTTGCTTGGCAATAATAGCCAGGCCAGCATGCCCGATGTGCTGGCGAAAGCTGTTGGCACGCGGCACGCCGCCAGCATCGGGCGAGACGACGACAACATCTGGCAGATACAAACCGCGCACGTAATCGGCGAGCAGGGGGGCGGCTTGCAGATGGTCTACGGGGATATCGAAAAAGCCTTCAATTGCCGGTGCGTGCAAGTCTATGGTCAGGATACGGTCGGCACCAGCCGTGCGTATCAGGTTGGCGATGAGTTTGGCAGAGATAGGTTCCCGACCACTGGTTTTCTTTTCTTGTTTCGCATAGCCATAGTAGGGAATGACCGCGGTTACGCGAAAGACGGAGGCGCGTCTGAGGGCGTCAATGATGAGCAACAGTTCCATTAAATGCTGGTTGACCGGGATGCAGGTAGGTTGCACGACAAAGACGTCGCAACCGCGGACATTGTCTTCCAGCCTGACGCGAGTTTCCCCATTCTCAAACGTACCAACGATAGCTCGCCCCAGGTTGATATTCAGATTATCCGCTATTTCCTGCGCCAGCGTTCGGTTGGCATTACCAGTAAAAATTTGTAATCGTCCAGGCATGGGTGTTACTTTCCATCTCAATAAAAAAAAGCAGTGAAGGCCCCTTCACTGCGTACTTTCAGTGTACTACCGCGAACTTTTCAAGGTGTGTTGATGTGCGCATCTCTTTATGCGCACCCATCCAAAATCATGGAATTCAGATTTGCGGGCTACCCCGCTGGATGGCGTGCCAACATCCACTCTCCCCTTCGGGAGCTACTTGCCTGGTAGCAAAATGGCTGCCGGGCTAGGATTCGAACCTAGACTGATGGATTCAAAGTCCACTGTGCTACCATTACACAACCCGGCAGAGCGATCAAAATCTCAAGATGTGGATACATTATACCATGCCCCTTTCGCTCACAGCAAATACAGCAGAGAAAGGCGCAAAAAACACAAACGCTTTGCCGCAAATGTGTTTCAGGCACCGCAAAGTACCCAGAGGAACGCACCTACCGTTGCTGCCTTCCGGCCCTGGCGGGGTTCAGCACGTATCTGCCACTTCTTGGTGCCTGGGAATCTATTATAACGGATTTGCGCAACTTTGCAACGTCAGAGTTGCAGAGAACTGTTCACATTCGCGGGAAAGAAAACGAGCTGCGCACGTCAGTAAGCGGATATTTCCCTTTCGTAAGCACATTTTGTCCGCTCCCGCACGGTCGCGGCTCGTCTGTTTGCCTCATTTCTGAACAGTTACGGTTGCGAAGGGCCTCTCGCAAAAGCGCAAAGACGCAAAAGTCCAAGTCCTGGCAGGAGATGGTTTTTCCCAACAGAGTCCTCACGGTCGCTGCTCGTGTGGGGGTGTGCTCCCATGTCTTTTCATCCCGTACCATGTGCATGAAGCGACATGGTTCAACCTGCCCGGCATGCTCCATGCTCCATGCTCCATTCCCCATTCCCCATACACCTCCCCACCGCCACCGCCGCATCCGCCGACCACACCACCACCGCGCTCCCCAATCGCGGATAAAACGTGCTGATCCACGCAACCCGATTGACGTAAGTACGCGCCAGGGCTACCCACATCCAGAGCGGCAGACGGCCATCCAGCACTATCCCACGGGCAGCATCCACAATGGGCACGGGGATATGGGCTGCCTCGCGGTAGGGAAGATAGCTGCCGGGTACGGAAAATTGGACATGCGTGTAGGTGTCCTGTGGTACAATTTTATCCCAACAGAGGCGTGCGGTATCTGCGGTATCAGCCAGCGTGAGCGGTGGTGGGGTAACCCAGCCCTGCCGGATGTCATACAGCACCAGCTCGTGCGGATAATTTGCCAGTGCAATTGCTGCATACAGCCAGGCGGGGCCTCGCCCATAAATGCCAAGCGGCGTGTCGGTTGGCAGACTTTCCAGCAGCAGCGGCAGGTCGGTTGGTTGCCAGTTGGTTGTGGTGCGGGCGGGGAGCGGGTGGATGGGGTGCTCAACATTGATGACCATTTCCACGTCGGTCATGTTCAAATGGGCTTGATAGAGTTCGTTGCTATCGTAGGAGCAAAGGTTGACCAGTCGCTGCACCAGCGCAGCAAAGACCGGGCCATCGGATGAACGTTCGCGCCCCAGGCCGCTGATGGTGCCGCGCAGTGTCGCACCATTCTCTGCGATATGCTGCGGGCCTTCCAGCACCGAATGCAAGTCGGCAACCAGCACCAACCCCTGGCGAGCTACCAGCTCACGCCAGGGTGCCAGATCGGACGGGTTGGCGGCCAGCAGGATGGCGTGGGTACACGCGGCGGCAATGGTTTCTGTTTCTGCTGAGACTTTGCCGCCAGCATCTACCAGCAGCGGCATGTGCCGATTGGCAATATCCTGGCCTATCTGGCTGGCGAGTTGCGGCGTCCAATCGCTCTTTGCCCGCATACGCAGTTCATCAACCAGTGCCTGCGGCGATTCGTTCAGCCAGTCGCCTTCGCCGTCTGGACTGGCACGCAACGCATAGTGGGGAACCGGGGGATCGGACTTACGTAGCGCGTGGCTGAGGCGATAGGTCAGGGTACTTTTGCCAGAATGGGGCGGACCACCGAGAAAAAGGGCTGGAAAAAGTGGAGCCATATACGAAGGTTTCCTTCTCTATAGTTACAAGTGCATCATCTTTATAAGGAGCATACCAATGGAACAGCAGCCGGCAGGTGTCTGCCTTGCGACGCTGGGTGGACAACCACAGGTCGTCACTCTTGCGCTGGATAGTCTTTTGTCGCAGGGTATCGCGTTGAACGAAGTTTTTGTTGTGCATCTTTCTCCCCAGAAAAAACGCTACCGTGAAGCTCTTGCCACACTGGAACGCGAGTTTGCCAATGAGCAGTATCGTGGACAACGTTGTCGCTACCGCCCGGTACCCATACGATCGGGCAACCAGATTATCACCGAACTGGACAGCGATATGGCGACCAGAGCCGTTATGAACACATTGCAAAAGACGATAAAGCAGCTCAAACAACAGGACAAAATAATCCACCTGTGCCTGTCCGGAGGCCGTCGGTTGCTGGGCATGCTGGCCCTCTCCACCGCCCTGCTCCACTTCGACCACGAGGACCGCATCTGGCATCTCTATTCCAGCGATAGGGTGCGCGAACAAACCAGCAACGGCAAAGTACTGCACCTGCCAGAACATCCAGAAACACAACTCATCGAGGTGCCTGTACTGCCCTGGGGCCATATGTTTGCCGCGCTGCATCAACCAGCCGAAGCAGATGCACGGGAGCTGATAGACCAGCAGAAGCAGCAAATCTACGATATTGAACATGCCCGCTGTCAGCAGGTGTATGACCAGCTTTCCGAACGACCACGTGAAGTGTTGCAAGCCATCGCCAGCGGCATGCAACCGCAGGATGTCGCCAACCAGTTGTGTGTGTCGCTGGCAACGATACGAGCAC
>CAYFVX010000236.1:0-6581 GCA_964346425.1 uncultured Chloroflexaceae bacterium
AGTATCTCAGTCGAGATGCCGCGGTTGAGCAGGAAATCGGCGAGCCAGGAAAGATCAATATCGGGAAAGGGGATAGTAATAAAACGCCCGATGATGGACAAGACAAGCACTCCCCCAAAAAAGAGGGTGATGATGCCTGAGATGGCAGATGCCAGGCGTGGAATCCACCAGTGCAATGCGTCGCTCACTATTGCGCCTATCGTAAAGCCACTGGCGACCAGCAACCCGCGTTGCCATGTAAAGTCGCCAAACAGCGAAAGCAGTGCGCCGAAGAGCAGGGTGCCAGCCAGCGGTGCTATTGCCAGCAACCAGAGGCGGGCACGGCACAGTGCGCGGAAGCGTGGGTCGTCATTCAGATGATGACGCACCTGCCACACGCGCAAGTCTTCGTCCAGATTTTCGTGGATGCTCTGGGCATAGCGGCGCAGTTTCAACGCGCGAAAGAAGAGCCAGTAGAGCAGGATAAATGGGTTGCTGAGCAGAATGGTCGGAGGATTGGTGTCGGACTGGGTGCGTCGGGAAGACATAGAGATTAGCTACCTCCAGGGATGACATTCCAGAATGTCCGAAGCTGTTCGAGCGAAATCCAACCAGACAGAAAAGCGGCAAAGAGTATGAGAAAAACCACGATCCCCAGGACAACAACGACCCCATAGAAGCGAGCTTGCCCTTGATCAATGCGATCGCCTATTTTGATAGCCATCAGCCCCACCCTTGCCAGCCAATCGGGGCGGTTTGGATGGTCTGGGTTGCGGGCTGAAGGACCGCTCCATTTTTTGGCCTGCTTATAGTTCTGTGCCACCTGTTTTTTGAGCAGGTTGCCAGCATTCGGGCGCAGCAAACCAGCCTGGTCGTGCAGGTCGCCGGGTGGCTCACCTTTGCTGGTATAGAGCAAGAAACCGGCTTCTTGCAGGCGTAACGGATGGTTTTGCCCGGCTTGCAGCCCAATAGCCAGCTCGTCTGCAGTGAACGGACGGTCGTGCGGCTGGCTCAAGAGTGCTTGCGCCTCGTCCGGCTGCAATGGCTCAAGTGTAATAACCTGGGTAATATGATTGGCAAAATAGAGGTCATACCGAGTAATACCATCCAGCGGCTGGCGGGTCGCCACATTCATCGCAACCTGGCCCTCGTTACAAAGCGAGCGTAACCAGCGCAGAAACGGTTCATCAAACTCCTGCGGCTTGTCCAGCATACTCTTGAATTCATCCAGCAGCAACACTACCTTCAACCCCTTTCGGTAAACATCAGCCAGGATAGTCTCTATATCATCCCTGGCAGGCTGCGCTTTCAGCTCCAGCGTGCGCAGGCGTTGTTCCGAGCAGACCCGCGGTGGTATTTGCGGGAGGAGCGCATCAAGCATCTTCTTGTAGAACCTGGCCTGAGTATCACACACATCCGCACAAATATAGACGGGCAAGTAGGTCTCGTTGAGGAGCTCAGGCAGGAAAGTTTCCAGGTATTTGAGCAGACTGCTCTTGCCGATACGTGCCTCGCCCACCAGTGCGGTGCTGCTCATTGTTTTCAACCGCTCCAATATCTGGCGTCTGTCCCGCGATCTGCCAAAGAATCGTTCCGGTGGTGGGGGTCTTCCGGGCGTGAAGGGGTTGCCGCTGGGGAGCGTAGGTGATGGCATGGTGGTATCAGGATGCTCTCCCTCAGTTGCGATGGTATGGGGGACGCTATCGGAATCCTGTCCAGGGTCGGCTGGCGCAACTTGAAAAGGCTCGCCCTGGTTGTGCAGATCGGGGTTGGTCGAGTTGGAAGGATCGTTTTGTTCGTTTGTGTCTGACACAGACCGGCCTCCTGGCAAACAATGCGACACATCCTGATGTAAGCTTCAGTATAGCATACTTTGGATTGAGGCAACAAGCTGAAAATACCTGGCGTGGTAGTGGTTGCTATTCGTGCTATTCCTGCTATTCCTGCTATTTGTGGTTCCCGTCCTGTCCGGACCTTTGCGTCTTTGCGCCTTTGCGTAAGGAGCTTGCCAGACTCCCGAACAGGTACCCTGGTTGCTGGCGTTGACATCTCAGGGTTTGTACCCTATCATTGTAGCGACTCGCTCCAGAGGTGGAGCGAAGAAACACGACCTGGCAAGGTGTACCAGCCATTGAAGGTTTTTTTGTAATTTCTATCAATGAGGAGAGGTGTCAATGTCTAAGAAATGGGTATATCTCTTCCGCGAAGGTAATGCTTCGATGAAAGACCTGCTCGGAGGCAAAGGCTCCGGCGTGGCAGAGATGACAAATGCCGGCGTACCCGTACCGCCCGGCTTCACGATTACGACCGAAGCATGTAATGCATACTATGATGCCGGGGAAAAATTCCCGGAAGGTCTGTGGGAGCAGGCCCTTGAAGGGCTCAAAGATATCGAAGCCCAGACGGGCAGAAAGTTCGGCGATCCATCCAACCCGCTGCTCGTCTCGGTGCGTAGTGGTGCCAAGTTCTCCATGCCGGGTATGATGGACACCGTGCTGAACCTGGGCCTCAACAAGGAAACGCTGGAAGGTATTGCCAAGCAGACGGATAACCGCCGCTTTGCGCAGGATGCCTACCGCCGCTTCATCCAGCTCTTCGGCAAAATCGTGCTCGGCGTTGAGGGCGAGAAATTCGAGGAACAGATGGAGGAAGCGAAGGGCCACGGCAAGCGGCAAGATACGGACTTGAGCGCTGAGGAACTGGCGGAAATTTCCGAGAAATTTAAGAAAATCATCAAAGATGAAAAGGGAATTGAATTTCCTGAAGACCCAATGGAACAGTTGCGTCAGGCGATTGCGGCCGTTTTCGGCTCCTGGAATGGACGCCGTGCCCGCGACTACCGCCGCGTGAACAAGATTCCCGATAGCCTGGGCACCGCCGTCAACGTGCAGGCGATGGTCTTCG
This sequence comes from uncultured Chloroflexaceae bacterium, assembly GCA_964346425.1. Lineage (GTDB taxonomy): Bacteria > Chloroflexota > Chloroflexia > Chloroflexales > Chloroflexaceae > JAAUSY01. Next base: position 2,884 of record CAYFVX010000236.1, read on the forward strand.
GCAATATGGGCGATGACAGTGCCACCGGTGTGGCCTTCACGCGGAACCCGAGCACCGGCGAAAACTTGATGTACGGCGAGTATCTCGTCAATGCACAGGGCGAAGACGTGGTGGCTGGTGTGCGTACTCCGCAACCCATCCTGCAGCTTGAGGAAAGCATGACCGATGTCTACAAGCAGTTTGTAGAGATTGCCAACCGGCTGGAAGCCCACTACAAAGACGTGCAGGACATGGAGTTTACCATTGAGCGCGGCAAGCTCTGGATGTTGCAGACCCGCACCGGCAAGCGCACCGGTGTCGCCGCGGTCAAGATTGCTGTGGATATGGTCAAAGCGGGCATTATTGACAAGGCAACTGCCGTGATGCGCGTTGAGCCAGCCCAGCTCGACCAGTTGCTCCACCCGATGATTGATCCCAAAGAAAAAGACAAACACACACCTCTCACCAAAGGACTACCAGCATCGCCGGGTGCGGCAACAGGTGTGGCAGTCTTCACGCCAGATGAAGCCGAAGAAATGGCCCAGAATGGCGAAAAGGTTATTCTTATTCGTGTTGAAACGGCCCCCGAAGACTTCCACGGTATGGTGGCTGCCCAGGCTATCCTGACGGCCCGTGGTGGTATGACCAGCCACGCCGCTGTGGTGGCGCGTGGTATGGGCAAGCCCTGTGTGGCTGGCGCCGGCGACCTCAAGGTCAACTATAAAGAGAAGTGCGTGGTTTTTGGTGACACCACCATTCGCCAGGGCGAGATGGTCACGCTTGACGGCAGCACCGGCGAGGTGTTTGCAGGTGCGATGCCAACCATGCAGCCGGAGCTTTCTGGCGATTTCGGCACGTTCATGGAATGGGTTGATGAGTTCCGCAACATGGGTGTGCGTACCAATGCGGATACACCAAACGATGCGAAAGTTGCTCGCGAGTTTGGGGCCGAGGGTATTGGCCTGTGCCGCACCGAGCACATGTTCTTTGAAGGCGACCGCATTGACGCCGTGCGCGAGATGATTCTGGCGGACAGCGAAGAAGATCGCCGCAAAGCATTGGCGAAGATTGAGCCAAACCAGCAGGAAGACTTTGAAGGTATCTTCCGCGCAATGGACGGTCTGCCCGTGACGATCCGCACGCTGGACCCACCATTACACGAGTTCCTGCCGCACGGTGAAGAAGGCATCCAGGAAGTCGCCAAGAAGCTCAATGCTGACCCGCGCAAGGTGCGCGAGCGTATTGACGCGCTACACGAGTTCAACCCGATGCTTGGTTTCCGCGGTTGCCGCCTGGGTATTATGTATCCGGAGATTACCGAGATGCAGGCACGGGCCATCTTCAAGGCAGCTATTGCTGTCAAGAAAGAGGGCGTGGATGTCAGGCCAGAGGTCATGATCCCGCTCATCAATGGCGAAGAAGAGCTGAAGATGCAAGAAACGCTGGTGCGTGAGATAGCCGAGACCGAAATGAAAGCGGCTGGCGTGCAGTTTGAGTACCTGGTCGGGACGATGATTGAGCTGCCACGTGCTGCGCTGACCGCCGACAAGGTGGCTCGCACCGCCGAGTTCTTCAGCTTTGGCACCAACGACCTGACGCAGACCTGTATGGGGCTGAGCCGCGACGACTCGGGCCGCTTCCTGCCGCCCTATGTGGAGAAGAAGATTTTTGTTGACGATCCCTTCCAGTCCATTGACCAGGAAGGCGTTGGTCAGTTGGTCAAGACCGGTGTGGACCTGGGCCGCAAGACCACGCCCAATCTCAAGATTGGTGTCTGCGGCGAGCATGGTGGCGACCCGGCCAGCGTCACGTTCTTCTACCGCATTGGTCTGAACTACGTGAGCTGCTCACCCTACCGCGTGCCCATCGCACGGCTGGCGGCTGCCCAGGCATCGCTGGAACGCTACACGCCCAAGGGCACTGGCCCGACCGCACGGGACAAATAATAGGTTTGCCTTGTGGGTGTCGTTTGTGCGGCTTCGCCGCACAAACGACACCCACACAAACAGGTTTGTGGGCTGCACCCCTCAACAGGTAACACCTGTTGAGGGGTGCTTGCGCACGGCAAAACATGCATGCAAGCGTGCCATGGCTTTACAATCGGGTATGTCGTATGGGGTAATGAGGAGAACAATGCCAAACATACCTGACGATTACATCTTGCAATCTCCCATACTCCTCATCCTGACCATCATCTTTGTCACCTCGCTCATCCGCGCAACCATCGGCTTTGGCAATGCGCTTATTGCCATGCCCCTGCTGGTGCTCTTGACCGACATCGAAATCGCCACACCGCTGGTCGGCTATTCTTCGGTGCTTGCTGCCGCCTACATCTTCTTCCGCGAGCGGCAAAACGTAGATATGCGTGCCTCCTGGCAGCTTATCCTGGCGTCTTGCGTGGGCATCCCCATCGGGCTTTTTCTGCTGCGGCAGACCCCCGAAGCGATTGTGCATGCCATCCTGGGCATCTTGCTGATTGTCTTTGGCAGCTACAAGTTGACCGAGCCGCAACTCCCCACCTTGCAATGGGACGGGTACGCCTATTTTGCTGGCTTTGTGGCAGGTATTCTGGGCGGCGCATACAATACGAATGGACCTCCGATCATCATTTATGGCTCGCTGCGTGAGTGGTCGCCGGAGCGGTTCCGCGCCACCTTGCAGGGCTACTTCCTGCCAGCCAGTATGCTCATTTTCATCAGCCAGGGCATAGCTGGCCTGTGGACGAGCGAGGTGCTCCGCCTGTTTGCGTTCTCGTTGCCCCCTATCATCCTGGCAACCCTGCTTGGCGAGAAGCTCTATCGGCGCATCCCGCGCCATCTGTTTGAGCGCGTTATTCATGTGGCGTTGGTCGTGATGGGGGTGTTGCTGGTGGTGTAAATTGACAGCCTTTTCCCCAACATGGTAAGATGAGCCGCCATGTATATTTCCAGCAAAGCCGAATATGGCGTGCGAGCGTTATTTGAACTGGCGCAACAGTATGGTAGCGGCCCGGTGCAGAGCGAAACGATCGCGACCCGCCAGCGTATACCCGTCAACTATCTCAATCAGGTGTTGATCCAGTTGCGCAAAGCCGGCCTGGTAGAAAGTATTCGTGGCCCCCAGGGAGGTCATATGCTGGCGCATCCCCCTGAGCAAATCACGCTGCTTGAGATATTGACGGTTTTGGAAGGACCGGTCATCACCACCAGTGAGGCCAGCGGGGAGACTATTGCAGCTTCGTCCATAGACCGCGAGGTATTGGCAGAAGTGTGGAATCAGTTGCGCACCACCATTGAAGGATTGCTGGAAAGCATCACGTTGCATGAACTCTGTCAGCGGAAGAGTCGATGTAGCGGGCAGATGATGTATCACATTTGAGCGTTTCAACTTCAGCCGGGTAAAAGAGGGAGGAATGCATGCAGACGATTACCGATATGGTTGCAGAGAAGGCCGGCGTGAACGAACAACAGGCAGAGATTGCGGTGAATACGATTATGACTTTTCTCAAGGACAAACTGCCTGAGCCTGTTGCCTCGCAGCTTGACGAACTGCTGGAAATGGACGTAAGCGGCTATTCCGAGCATATTGACACGGTGCTTGGACAATTGGGCAATATTGAAGGGTTGGGTGGTTTTTTTGGTGGTGGACAGAAGTAGTGTTCGTTTTTGAGGGGGAATGGGAGCGTCTCACATGTGTAGACTTTTTCATCAACCGCTTTGCAAAGCGGTTGAGAGATACCG
>CAYFVX010000237.1:0-6549 GCA_964346425.1 uncultured Chloroflexaceae bacterium
GCCCTGTCCGGGCTTCTTGTCTGGTCTGGAGATATAACGAGGAAGACCAATGAACGATAATTCATTCCGTCGCGAACCAAACATGACGCCATTTACATCAATGAATGAACGCGAGCTCCCACTGGTCGTTCTGGGCGAGATGGTCATTATGCCACATATGACCGTGCCGCTTCAAGTTGGGCAGGGCAAGTCGTATCTTGCGATGGAGCAGGCGTGGGAAGAAGACCATGAGGTGCTGCTTATTTTTGTCTCCGAAGATGAGATAGAGGGGTACAAAAGTAGTAATGCGCAGCAACTTCCGCCTATCGGTGTTATTGCCCGTCTGATGGAGTTTATCAAGCTCCCGGATGGCACCGTGCGTATTATTCTGGAGGGCTTGCAACGTGCCAGAGTGCAGGGTGCTTCCCAGAATGATCCCTTCTACCGAGTCCGTTGTATCCCATTGGTGGATGCGGAAATCGGTGGGATGGAAATACAGGCTCTTATAGATACGGTGAAGCAGCAGGTGGATGAGTTTGTTGATCACCTGGGGGAAGTTCCCCAGGAGGCCGTTGCATTTGTCCATCGCATTGAGTGGCCCGGCCATCTGGCCGATATTGTGACCTGGGGGCCGGCTTTCGAGTTTGGCGACCGGCTGGATATTCTCAATACGCTGGATCCGGCTGAACGTTTGCAAAAAGCCCACCTTATCCTGGCACGTCGCCTGGAGCTGCTGCGGTTGCGGCAGAAAATCCAGCGCGATACCAAGGAGGTGTTGGACCAGAGCCAGCGTGAGTATTTCTTGCGTGAGCAGATACGGGTTATCCGCCGTGAACTTGGTGAAGATGAGGAAGGTGATGATCCGATTGACGAGATGCGGCGCAAGATTGCCGAGTTGAAAGCTCCTGATTACGTGAAAGATCAGGCGTTGCATGAAGTCAAGCGACTGGTCCATCAGGGGATGAATAGCCCCGAAGCCGGTGTTATCCGCACCTATCTGGAGTGGATTTTGAATCTGCCCTGGGTGGATGATAATTTGCCGGAAATTAGCCTGATCGATTCGCAAAAGATCCTCGATACCGACCACCATGGGCTAGAAAAGGTGAAAGAGCGTATCCTTGAATATCTGGCGGTGCGCAAACTGGCAGGTAACAATATGCGTTCACCTATTCTGTGTTTTGTCGGTCCGCCGGGGGTGGGCAAGACTAGCCTGGGCCGTTCGATTGCTCGTGCGCTTGGGCGGAAGTTTGCGCGTACCAGCCTGGGAGGTATCCGCGATGAAGCTGAAATTCGTGGGCATCGCCGCACCTATATTGGTGCTATGCCTGGCCGTGTTATTCAGGCGATGAAGACCGCCAAATCAAAGTGTCCGGTATATATGCTGGATGAGATAGATAAAGTAGGCGTGGATTTCCGCGGCGATCCAACTTCTGCGTTGCTTGAGGTGCTCGACCCGGAACAAAATGGTGCGTTTAGTGACCACTATCTGGAAATTCCCTATGATCTGAGCAAGGTTATTTTCATCGCCACAGCCAATCAGCTCGATCCTATTCCTTCTCCATTGCGCGACCGTATGGAAATTATCGAAATTGGAGGGTATACCGAAGATGAGAAGCTCGGTATTGCGCGTGGTTTTCTGGTGCCCAAGCAGTGTGAGTTTCATGGGTTGCAGCCAGAGCAGTTGACGATTACGGATGCGGCCGTTGTGAAGCTTGTGCGTGAGTATACCCGCGAGGCTGGTGTGCGTAATCTGGAGCGTGAAATTGCCAGCCTGTGCCGGAAGGTGGCCCGCAAGGTTGCTACTGAGGAGGACCAGGAGAATAAGGACAAAGAGTCGTCTGAAACCCAACAGCCAATGCCACCGCGTCCTACGGATACCCGAAACCAGCCGGTGGTTGCAAGTGGAAAACATCAGGCTGCTTTGCTCAATGATCAGCCGCAGACGTTGATGTTTCCTTTGAAAGTAGATAGTAGACAATCTATGATGATGAGTGGTGGTGAAGAATCGGCACGGAGCCATAAGAAAGGGTCTGGCCCGGTGGTTGAAAGTGAAAAAGCTGAAACTGACCAGCCTGTCGCTGAGGATGGCAAGCAACCGTTGAGTAAGACGTTTGTCATAGATGCGCAGGATGTGGCTTCCTATCTTGGACCGGAACGGTTTTCCTATGGGCATGGGGAAGAACAGGATGAGGTTGGTGTTGCAACAGGAGTTGCCTGGACGCCGACCGGTGGCGATATTCTCAGTATTGAGGTGCTGCCGGTACGCGGGAAGGGCAATCTGCAATTGACCGGTCATCTGGGCGAGGTGATGAAAGAGAGTGCGCAGACGGCCATGTCCTATGCTCGTTCACGTGCTGAACAGTTTGGGGTGGATTCGACGTATTTCGAGGAGCATGCGTTTCATATTCATGTGCCAGAGGGTTCAGTACCCAAGGATGGTCCTTCGGCGGGTATTACGCTGACGACTGCGTTGATTAGTGCGATGACCGGTGTGCCGGTGCGTTGCGATGTGGCGATGACGGGCGAGGTTACGTTGCGTGGCAAGGTGTTGTCTATCGGCGGGTTGAAAGAGAAGACACTGGCCGCGCACCGCGCAGGGATCAAGATGTTTATTTTGCCCAAAGAGAATACCAAAGACATTGCTGAACTGCCGGAGAAAATCAAGCAGGAGCTTGATCTCATCCCGGTGGTCTCAATGGATGAGGTATTGCAGATTGTGTTGCGGAAGTAGGGTAGTAGGTAGTGGGGGGTGTGGGTTTTGCGGCTTCGCCGCAAAACCCACACCCCCCACTACAATCGGGTTATGAGGGAACGGAGTTCCCTTGCTCTGCCTGCGGGTGAACCCTGCATGGGGAACTGGGATGCTTCGTCCTCCAGAAATTCCCGTTGGTGTGATGTTTTTTTGCGGCGTAGCCGCAAAAAAACACACAAAAGCATTTTTTCGGGGGTTTGCAACCCCCAATCCCCCGCTTTGCAAAGCGAAAAACCGCTTAACTTCATGCCCACTGCCCACTCCCAACTAGCTATCCTCACATGTGTAGACTTTTTCGGCGACCGCTTTGCAAAGCGGTTGAGGGATACCGTAGCAGCGGCTTGTAGCCGCTGAATTCCCCTCCAGGTGGATTCATCCACGGCGCAGCAGATGGAGGGTTTTGCGGCAAAAGAAACGGACATATGGGCAGATCCAGCGGTTAAAAACCGCTGCTACGATTCTCCATGGGGTTCTTGCATAGGAAAAAATCTCTACACATGTGAGCACTAGCTATCCGGGCAACTGCGCAGGAATGCGGCTGCTTCTTCTGGCGGTAGCGAATTGATATGCATGCCGCTGCCCATCTCGAACCCTGCCATGCGGTTGACGCGAAGCACCAGCGAGATATACCAGTGAAAAAACATATTGCGCGAATCTTTGACCGGGCCTGAACGGACGATCATGTTGTAGGCCGGGTCGCGCAATCCGCGGTAAACTCGACATAAAACATTGCGTAGAATCATTGCCAGGTCCCGCAGTTCGTGCGATTCGACGTCGAGAAAGCTATCGCGTTGCTGTTTGGGGACAATCCACATGTGAAAGGGCGAGAGGGCAGCGTATAACACAAACACGGCGAAATGGTCGCTCTCTACAACCAGACGTTCGCCACTTGCCAGTTCATCCTCAAGCATTTTGCGAAAAACATCTTCCCCCATGTCATCAAAATACCGCCGCGACTCTTCGACGCGGCGGCGCACATTGCTAGGAACCACTGGCAGTGCGATTATTTGACTATGGGGATGTTGCAGCGAGGCACCGGCGCGTTCGCCATGATTTTTGAAATAGGTGATGTGTTCAATGCGCGGGTCTCTGGACATTTCGCGCCCTCGACGCTGAAATGTCTCTAGCACGGTCTGTATTGCGTCAGGACTCATCAGGGCCAGGGTGGTGTTGTGCTGGGGGTGCTCAACGACCACTTCATGGTATCCTACGCCGGCAATGCGCCGCCGTACTCCCTGGATGGTCCGTTTGGGTTCGCCTGCGTTTGCCAGTGCCGGGAATTTGTTACCGACGACACGGGTTTGCCAGGGACCTTCAATTGGCATGCGCTCAATTTCCAGGTCAAGCTCTTCATTTCCTGGACAAAAGGGGCAGTTTGGGTCGTGCTCAGTCATATCTTGAGTCAATGGTCGTGAGACCGACTCGGCGAAAGCGTTAGGACGCTTTGCGCGTTCGCTGGCAATGATGACCCATTCTTTCGTAACAATGTTTTGTCGTAGCTCTGGCATAGTTCATTCTGTCGTTTCCTATGGCCCCGGCCCATTAGTATTGTACCATACTTCATACCAATGGGAGTGCAATAATATCTTTTCAGAAGCCAGCGAAAGCAATCCTGTGAGCGCGGACATCCTGCCTGCCCCGCTACAGTCGAGACTCCTGCGTTCCAGCGTTTTCCTGCGCATATGAACAGTTACGTGCAATGCCATGCATAAAAAGAGAATCTATGTTACGATGTGTATTGTAGTGTGGTATAATAGGCATTCAGGTAGGCGTAGAGATTTAGAAAACTGGTTAGTTATGAAAGAACGGAGTCAGGATGCGTCTCATTCTCTATCTTGGTAAGGGTGGCGTTGGGAAGACAACCACTGCTGCTGCCACAGCCGTGCGTGCTACTGAACTTGGCTATCGTACCCTGGTTGTAAGTACTGATGTGGCTCATAGCCTTGCAGACGCACTCGATGTGCCATTGGGTCCCATGCCCACTCAGTTGAGCGAACGGCTCTGGGGCCAGGAAATCAATGTGCTTGATGAGGTTCGTCAGCATTGGGGAGAACTGCGTACCTATCTGGCGACCTTGTTGCGGCGCCGCGGGATGGATGAAGTTGTGGCAGATGAAATGGCTATCATCCCGGGTATGGAAGAAGTGGTGAGCCTGTTGCATATTCGTCAGCAGGCAAAAGAAAAGAATTTTGACGTCGTGGTGGTAGATGCAGCCCCCACCGGCGAAACAGTACGTCTTTTGACGATGCCTGATACCTTCAAATGGTATGCAGGTCGTATTATGGACTGGGAACCTGATACCCTCAAGTCTGCGCGTCCGTTGATGAAGACACTCATTCCCGCAACGGATGTTTTTGCTTCGCTGGAACGTTTGTCAAAAGGGGTCGAGGCTCTACAGCAGACGTTGACAGACCCGGAAGTGAGTTCCTATCGGCTGGTGGTCAATCCTGAGCGCATGGTTATCAAAGAAGCGCAACGTGCATCCACCTATCTGGCGTTGTTTGGTTATCCTATAGATGGGGTGGTCATGAATCGCGTATTGCCGGTGGATGAGGTTGAGGGTGCTTTTATGAAGGAAATGGCTCGGATTCAAAAAGGGTATCGCCAGCAGATTTATGATATGTTCACGCCCTTGCCCATCTGGGAAGCACCCTATTATGCACGGGATATCAGTGGTCTGGATGATCTCTCGGAAGTGGGTAATGCGGTGTTTAAGGATGTTGACCCGGTCAAAGTGCAGTTCCGTGGTTCAACCCAGGAAATTGTCAAAGATGGTGATGACTATATTATGCGTCTTCCATTGCCGCATGTGGAGCTTGGCAAAGTTTCGCTGACCAAGCGCGGAGATGAGTTGTTTGTTGAGATTGGCAATTTCCGCCGCGATATGATTTTGCCGATGTCGCTGGTTGATCGCCCGGCTGAGCGTGCCTCATTCCGCAATGGTATTCTGGAAGTGCGCTTTGGGGCACCTGAGGGGGATAAGCAATTTGCTGAATCCACGCCCAATAGCTAAATTGAAGGGCTGATTCTTCTTCGATTTCTGAGGGGGGCAGTCAGTGTCCTGTCTGGCAGGCTATGCAGTAGGTCTTTTCCATCATTTGAACCCCTACCACCAAAAGAGTGAGTGACGAGGTGGATTATCACAGTCCACCTCGTTTTTGGTAGCACCACAGAATACCGTGGAGTATCCTCAACGGGGTTGACCCCTCAACAGGTTTCACCTGTTTTTTTGTGCTGCTTGCGCACAGCACAAAACGCACGCAACCGCGTGCCACAGCTTTGGCGTGGGGTTTGTGTTTTTTTCGACTTCGTCGAAAAAAACACAAACCCCACCAGAATGGGGAGCGTGAGGGAACCTGGTTCCCTCACACACCCGCAAGTGACACCCATTGAGGGGTTGACCCCGAGGAGCGCGAGGGGACACAGTTCCCTCGCAACCCACGCGCATGAAGCTAATTTGCCGCTTTGCAAAGCGGGGGATTGGGGGTTGTAAATCCCCGAAAACATTCTTTTTGTTCTCTTTTTTTGCGGCTACGCCGCAAAAGGTAGCACCACAGAATACCGTGGAGTATCCTCAACGCAGTTGCCCCAGGGGAGCGCGAGGGGACACAAGTCCCCTCGCAACCCCACGATACAATGCTGTCCACGATGTTTCGTGGTGCTACCCCGCAAAAAAAGAGAACAAAAAGGGGCCTGGGGCTGTGCCCCAATGGGAAATAAGCGTTAGCTTCATGCGCATGGGACACATTTCCCTCGCAACCCGATGACTCTGTTGGTAAACCCCATCTCCTGTCCGGACCTTTGCGGCTTTGCGCCTT
>CAYFVX010000238.1:0-6546 GCA_964346425.1 uncultured Chloroflexaceae bacterium
AAAGCGCTCGTCAACTCCGAGGCGCGCGCACGACGGCTCCGCAACCTGCTCGACATTCTGCATTCTGCATTCTGCATTCTGCATTCACCGTACCCCTGACCCCTGACAACACCTGCCAAGTAGCCAGTCCCACACTGATCATCGGTGTAATGACCATTGCCGTCAGCACGCCGCCTATCCCTTTGCCAAGCAGCACCAGCGTGGAAGCCAGGGCTGGCTGCAACACATTGCCAATCAGCCCTATCAAGTTCCATGCCCGCTGGCGAAAATAACTGATAAGATACGCCATCAGCCCATCGTAAAAACTGCCCAGAATAACCAGCGCAAGTACCGTCGCTATTAGCCAGGGAGCCAGATCAAACACCTCACTTTGCAACACCGCCCGTGCCGCATCAAACTTTTCTGGCAATTGTTGCACCTGTGTAGCCAGATAGAGCGTGAACCGCTGCGACAACAGCACAAACACCAGACCAAACACAACCAGCAGCAGAGCTTTCACCGCAAAAATAATTGCCATAAAACGCCCGACTGCTGCGCGACCATCTTTTTGCTCAAGCTCAGGAATAAAACGTGGCAGCGAACGGTCAATGCCAAAATCTACCCAGATACCCAGGCTGGCGGCCGCAGAACTGACTAGCCGCAACAACCCGACATGCGGTAGCGGCAGAATATTCAGAATAATAATATTGGCAAGCAACTCGGTCACAGTTTTCAAGGGCGCAAGCAGCGTATTCCAGGCAAGCGCACGGGAAACCTGCTGGGTAAGGCTTAAAGGTCTGTTTATTTTTGACATAGGTGTCTCAGTGGATCGTAATGCGCGGATGCGCGATGCGGGAACCTGAAATTCATATTATTCGGCTAGTGCGAGACCGGGGTCAATCAGGGCCGTCTCCTCAGTAGACGGGTCCAGATCAGCAACCTGTACCTTCAAATCTTTTGCATCGGGTGAAGGCTGAAACAGAAGTTGGCAGGTTTGTACCTGGCCTGGTTGCAGTTGCATCTGCAAACATTGCTCCTCCGGCGGAATCGTAGCTGCCAGAGTCGGGTCGGCAGAAGGAGGGTGTATTTGCTCTTGTGCATCAATCAGCGTGAATGGCTGAAAGGGTACCGCTTCATCGGTCAGGTTTTCAATCTCCATACGCACCAGTACAAGTGAGCCTGCTGCTGCATCTGCTGCTGGTGCCGGGTTGTCCTTCTGGCTTGCCCCCACCAGTTTCCAGCGTACATCTGCAAAAGTAACATCTTCGCCGGCCTGATAGGTGGTTGTTTGCACCGTCTTCCCGGCCGGGTTGCCGGTAATATCGGGAAAACTGATAAGAAACCAGATCGAAATGGTCAAAATAAACAGGGTAAGCAGAAACCCGGCAATGCCTATCCAGTACAGCGGCGATATCTTTTTGAAATCTTGTGCTTCAGGAAACGGGATGGTCAACTCAAAAAGGATAGACGGTTCTTCTTCCTCTTTTTCTTTGTCTCCTTCCTCTTTCAGATGATCCCGCTGAATGGTAGTTTTGGCAGGCTGGTGGGGGGGAGAAACAGGCTGTTCCTCAGCAGGCAATACCTCGGTTGCTGTTTCGGCAAATAGCGCGTCCATCTCGGAGCGTTCGCCAGTGGTCTCGGTTGGCGTTTTGTCTTGTTCGCCATGCGGAGGAGATGCTGGCTCACTGGCAGATGCTGCCTGTTCAGCAGAAGGTTCAGCGGTTCCAACAGCTTGTTCCTCCGTATTCTCATAGGCAGAAATGATATCGTGAATAGGTCGCTGGCTCCCTGTAGCCCCCGCTATTGCATACGATGCCAGTATATCTTTAACCGAAGATGGCTGTTCCTCCACCGTCGTATCGTCTGTGGGTGCCCCGAAGGATGTCTCGGTTTCCGTGGCAACGGGTTCTGTCTTCGCTGCTGCTGCTTGTGGCTCTGCCAAAGAAGGTTGTGACGGTACCGCGGTTTGTTGCGGGGTCTCCTCTTCTGCCGTTTGCGGTGCTGCTGCTGCTTGTTGCGGGGCCGGAGTTTGCTGGTTTCCTGCTTCTGCTTCTGTTGTTTCCGCTGTCGCTGCAGCAGGTGCAGACGGCCCATTGCCTGGTGGAGTTGGTTCTTGTGGCGCTGTTTGTTCAACGGGTGCAACACGTTCTGCGGTGTTTGCTGCTGGTGCTGAGGTGTCCTCTGCTTGCTCGATGGGCGCACCAGCCGAAGTGAGCGGAACGCGGAACGAAGCGGAAAGGTTGTCGGCAGTCTCCACCGGTGCTCCCGCTGAAGTTAGCGGCATGGCGACTGTTCGATGGCTGGTGTCCGGCTTGTCGGCTGGTGGTGGTGCTTGCGCTGGTTTTTCTTCAGTCTTGCCGACTTCCGTAGTCATATCAGGAACATCTTTCGATTCCTGGTCTGTGTTTGCAAGTTGGGTAGGGGCCGAAGGTGATACGGCGGTTTGCGCTGCGCTGGCAAGTTGTGTGGGGGCATCCGGCGAAACCGCTGGGACTTCAGAAGATTGTTGCTGCGAGTGTTGCTCGGCAGCAGCAGGAGATGCGTTATCTGCTGATGTCTGCTGTGCAGGAGTTGTGGCAGCCGCAATCTCAGCAGACGAATGCTCCGTTTGCGTGTCAGGTGCAGCAGATTGCTCGCTTACTGCTGGTGTAGAGGGTGGTGTCTTCTCTTCCGCGGATGGTTCTGAATCTGCAGTTGTGGCAGGTTGAGCAGGTTGAGAAGATGGTGCCGACGGAGCATCCGCTTGCGTTGCTGGTTGCGCTGCTTGTTCATTGATTGGCTCTTCGGGAGCATCCGCTTGCGTTGCTGGCTGCGTCGCTGGCCTGGCGGTTGGCTCTGCGGCAGTATCCGTTTGCGTTGCTTGTTCAGTGGTTGGCTCTGTCGGTGTCTCTGCTTTTGCCGCTTGCTCAGTAGTGGTCGGCTCGCCAGCCGCATCAGGTTGCGCCGCTGGCTGGGCTGCTGGCTGGGCCGCTGCCGCTTGCTCAGTGGTCGGCTCGGCAGCCGCATCAGGTTGGGGCGCTGGCGGGGGTGCTGGCTGGGCCGCTGCCGCTTGCTCAGTGGTCGGCTCCACCGGGGTATCCGTTGGTTGGGCCACCTGTGCCGCTTGCTCAGCGGGTGTTTCGGTAGCAGCTTCGGCTGGTGGTGGTTGCTGGGGGGGAGGGGCATCCGTTGTCGTCGCAGCCTCCGCGGGTGCTGGTTGCTGTGCAGGAGTTTCTGCGGGCGGGGCAGGCGCACTCTCTGCTTGCGAACTATCCTCGCCAGAGGTTTCTGTGGAGGGTTCTGCCAATGTCTCTGCCTGGTCTTGTTCATCAGCAAGCAATCCGCCCGGCGGCGTATCATACAAAACCAGGATTTCCTTCACGTCGTTATTGCTCTCACTACTCTGAATCAGGTCAGCAGGAATTTCATAGATTGACAGAATGTCCTGAATCTCCTGTTGTTTCTGCACGTCTGGACCTGGTGGACGGAGAGCGATGTTGCTGGCAGCACCGCTCTGGGCAGACGATTCTGGAAACGCCTTCCCTTTACCCGCAACTTGTTCCGATGGGGCATCATCACCTTTAGATCGCTGATGCAATGCAGAAAGGGCCAGATCCAAAGGGAGCGAAGAAATGGGGGATGATGGAGCTTGCGTATCAGACAATCGTTTGACCGCCGGATTATCTGGATTGATCGCCTGAATCTTTTCCAGGCACTTGCGTTGCTCTTCGGTCGTTTCCGTTGCCCACGAGAGCCACAACCAGAAACGCTCATCCTGCGGATTCTCCTGAAGTAAACCGACCAGGATTTCACGGGCACGCTCTTTATCGCCCTTCTGCAAAGCGACCATTGCTTCTTGCGCTTTTTCTGGGATAGGAGAGATATCCACGGTTGCCTATTTTGGTTTATTCATATGATGCAGAATAATCGCAGTTGCATGCGTGTTTTCCGCAACTTTTTCCAATAACGCCAATATTTTTTCGGATGCAACACGTGTGGCATACGTGTTTTCTTCAAGTGATAAAAACAAACGGATTACTTCAGAGATGGACATGGTTATGGCAGCATTGAAAAGCCAGAAAAAGAAGCCGACGATTGCGACTACAACACCAGGCAACAGCGGAAGATTAATAGCATCCGAAAAGAACAGCGATACGACAATAACACCGAAAAACCACAGGATACCCGCGATGACCCATAAGATCGTCACGATAAAATAGATTCGTGCTATGATGCGCAGAACCGAAAATTTCTTATCGAGTTTCAAATATGTCTCCTGGTGATGTATGGTATTGTGCGAACACGCAAGCAAGCAATATTTGGAAGCGGTGTCACCTTTGCCTTGTATGGAGAAATATGGTGCTTTGCTGGCGTTGCGACACACGCAAAGCAGACGACCCTGACATGCTTTGAACGATAGCGTACACTCCATTATAGCACAGATAGATAGTTGTCAGTTAGGAGCAAAAGCAATTGGGAGAGTGAGGGAATCTGGTTCCCTCACACTCCTCATTCTGGTGGGGTTTGTTCTTTTTTCGACGAAGTCGAAAAAAGAACAAACCCCACGGTAAAATACCGTCCACAATATTTCGTGGTGCTACCAAGCTCCCCAAAAACAGGTCAAACCTGTTGAGCGGCGCAGCTCTCTATCTGTGTGCTGGTTGTTTTTTTGCGGCTTCGCCGCAAAAGTCATGCCCCTGGCTCAGTGATAAGCGTCATGACCAGAAAACTGCCACCACTCAACGCTTCCGTTGGCAACTCGCCGCGGAAATGCTCCAGCGCAAGGCCATAATAAACATCAGAAGTCGAACTCCAGGTGACTGTTTCCTTTTCCATATCCTCGCTAAAATCGGTTATCTCCCGATCATTGGGGCCATTCCATTCCTGGTAGTTTAATTCCTCCGTGTAAAAATCTACCACCTCATCAAAAGTCGTATCGGCCGGCAAGGTATACACGACCTCCACCACATCGTTTCCCTCTTCCGTCTGCGCCTCACCAATGGTCAAGGTCTCATAGTAAGGGCTATCTGGACCAAGCTCCAGCGCATCAGGAAACACCGGGATATCCTCTATTGTGGGCACAGCACCAGTGTTGGAACTTTCCGCATCTTCATCTGAACTTTCGGGTGTTTCCTCCTCAGTTTCCTCGGTGGAATTCTCCGCATCTTCATCCGAACGATCCGTATCCTCGTCGCTGCTTTCTTCCTCCAAGCTGTCAGACGTTTCGACAGGCGCATAAAAGCCCAGCGAGCTAAAGACGACGTTGAAAATATCATCACTCCACAGATCAGCGGGGGAGCCGGACATCATGCGGAAAACCCGTCCATCATCCAGCAGAGCCACCACCAGCACCTGCTGCACATCCACGCCGTCCTGTTCTGCAATTTCCCCATCAATGATGGCTAATGCCACCTCGCCATCCTCAACAATTTTTGCTTCTTCACCGACAGCCGCGTCCCAATCCAGCTCAGCAACCATTTCCTCAATCAACTCGCCCAGCGTGGTGACGGTATCCTCCTGCCCCGCGAAGAACTCATCCTGTTCTCCAACCATCATACGGAAAACAAATGTCTCACTCATTGCAGCGCGAGAGGGCGGTGACTGAGGAGCTATATCAACCTCTGCCGAACCAGCTTTCGTCACAAAATTGACCGACCAGTTGAGCGGTGGCGCAAAAGCAAACCCGGCTTCATCCAGCGCATACCCCTCGCCGGGCTCTGCTATCCAATCCTCCACGGGCAACGTCGTCGTATCCTTCTCCGTTTCGCCGATTTCTTCGGTAGCGTCCATTGTCTCCTCTGCTGTTTCTTCATCAGCAGAAGCTTCGGTGGCTGGCACGCTGGCCGGCTCATAGAAACGTATCGAGGCGAGCATGGATTGCAAGGTTGCCTCCAGTTCAGCGTCCCACATCTCTTCAGGCGCAACCAGACCAAACTGGAAAACCCGATCATCTTCACTCTCAACCATAGCTGTATCAACCAGCATCGTCAAAAAGACCGCCTGTACCATTGTGCCGTCATCATCCTCGCCGCGCACATCGGCTCTGACCGCACCGATACCGTCTATCTCAACCTCTTCATAGCCAGGTTCCGCATCATAGATAGCATCATCTTTCTCAATAACCGCCTCTATCAACGTTTCCGCTGTGACCTCAACATTCTCAAATGCGGAAAGCGCAAAGAGTCCCCCCACCTTGCCAGCCTCCAGTGCCATGCGAGGATAATCTTCATCCGGCGGGTTCATCGTCAACGTGACCTCGCTCTCCCCATCGGCAGGCACAAACTCGCCATCGCTGAAATAGATCGAAGAAATTTCCCAATCCTGCGGTGGAGCAAAAGCAACCCCCACCGGGTCCATCGCAATTTCTTCAGCCAGTTCCACCTCTCTATCCGCATCATCCACACCTACCGTGGCCGACGGCTGCTCTTGTTCAGGCGTAGCATCTTCCTCCTCCGTACTGGTGTCTGCTGGCTCTTCTTCTGCTTCCTCCTCTTCAGGAGGGGTTACTTCTTCGTCCCCGTCGGTGGCAAGCTCTTCCTCTCCGTCCTCAAGTCGGACCACTGAAGCCTGAGCCTTTATCAGCTCCGG